>CAUZRT010000004.1:0-30813 GCA_963582235.1 Lentisphaeria bacterium | reverse complement strand
AACACCGGAAGGTTGCCGGCGATCTTGGCGGTCAACACCGCTGGATCCCGGTCGCCGAACATCTGTTCGAGAATCTCGGGATCGATCGGGACGTCGAGTTCCATGAGCTGTTCGCCGGCAACGACCTGCGGGCGGCCATCAATAACTCGCCGTTTGACCCGGCAATACGGGACGACAGACCCGTCCGGCGTTGTCACCAGGGCGGACACGCGGGTCGAGTCTCCACAGCACTCGAGTTCGAATCGGATGCCGGCCGGCGGCAACGTTTTGGAATAGGCCTGCTGCCCGCCGCGCTCAATAAAGCGGTCCGGCTGCGACCTATAGATTTCGAGCCAGTCGTCAAACGTCCGCCGGGGAACCCTCAGGACATTGAGATTGTCCCGAATCAGGTGCGGCTTATTTATCTCGGGGAAGAGCCGCTTCAGAAAATCTCGGTCCGCCGACGACCATTCCTCACCATCCGGTCCACGAAGCTGCTTGACGATGTTGTAGAGATCCTGAACATGCAGAATGCGCCGATCATCGCCTGTGGCCTGATATAAGCGAAGCGGCACTTCCAAAACAGCGTCATCGAGATCCGCTTCAATAAACAGTTTCTTCAACGAGAATCCTCTCTCGCAACTGCCGGACCACGTCGGCAATACTTTCGGCTTTCGTGATGGCGGTGACGACGGCGATCCGTCTGGCTCCGGCAGCCAGAACCTGGTCGATGTTGCCGGCGGTGATGCCGCCCATGACTGTGAATGGCAGGGAAATTCGCGGCGCCACAACACCGATCATTTCGGGTCCCAGGAAACGGCTGAGACCCACCTTCGTCTGCGTCGGAAATATGGGTCCGATGTTGATATAATCAGCGCCCTCACCTGCTGCCCGCAACGCGTCTTCGAGCGAGTGCGTCGAATTGCCGATAATCTTGTCGGGTATCAGTTGACGCGCGGCGCGCACCGGAAAGTCGTCCTGTCCCAGATGCACACCGTCGGCATTGATCGCCATGGCAATATCAATGTGATCGTTCATGATCAGCAGAACGTTATGCGCCTGCGTGATCTCGCGGAAAACGACGGCCTTCTCGTACAATGCCCGCACCGGCAACGACTTGTCTCGCAACTGAACGATCCTGGCGCCGCCTTCAATGACATTCTCGAGCACGTCGACATCGCTGCGACCGTTGGATAGCTCTTCGCACGTCACCGGATAAATGTCGACATCCTTGAATCGCGCGACGCGCTCGGCTTTGATCTTCTCGATCTCTGTCACAATTCGGTTCGGGGTTTCCGCCAGAGGCGGACCATGTCGAATGACATGGCAGGGTTTCAGGTTCTGCATGAGCGGGATACGAGATCAGTATGAAGGTATTATAGGTCGCAAGATGACCCGGCAATAATTGTCAAAATTATTTGGGTCAAAATAGTTCGAATCCCTGAGAGAAAAGACTTCTACACCCATCCGTTCTCTTTCCGTCGGCAGTCGGACTTTTTTGAAATTCATTGGAAATACTTTCCTGCCCGCGTCCCCAATGCTCACGGTATCATTAAAATTCATAGCCGGGGTGCACAAGGCACATTGGAGGATCTCCGCTCCCCTCCAATCCCCAATTCGCAATCCGAACTTCGAAATTCCAAAATCCCCATCAATTCCGCCCGACAACGCCGACCAAGGGGCTGGACGCTTCCGCCACTTCCTGCGCCTCGGAAGGCATCGCCAGAAAGCCCTGCCGCCCCGCAATCACAGCATGCTTGAATCCCTCAGCCATTTTCGCAGGATTCCCGGCCTTCGCAATGGCGGTGTTGACGAGAACGGCGTCGGCTCCCATTTCCATCGATTCCGCTGCGTGCGACGGCACACCAAGGCCGGCATCGACGACGACCGGCACATTCGCCTGCTCGATAATAATTTCGATGTTGGCGCGCGTCAGGACGCCGCGTTTGCTGCCGATCGGCGACCCCAGGGGCATGATGGCAGCCGCTCCGGCCGCCTCCAACTGCAGGGCCAGGACAGGGTCCGCCTGGATGTACGGCAACACAACGAAGCCTTCGGCGACGAGCTGTTTCGTCGCTTCCAGCGTTTCGACACCGTCCGGCAGCAGGTACTTCGGGTCGGGAATGACCTCGAGCTTGACGAAATTCTGATCGCTTGCGGCCCGCCCCAGATGTGCCGTCCGCATCGCCTCCTTCGCCGTCCGTGATCCGGCGGTGTTCGGCAGGAAATGATACTTGCTGAAGTCCAGATGGTTCAGCAGGTTATTGTCCGGGTCGTTCAGATCCACCCGACGGATCGCCACCGTCACCATGTCCGTACCGGAGGCGATGATTCCCGACGCCATGTCCTCCATCGATGCGTACTTCCCGGTTCCCACGAATAACCGGGACTTGAACTCCTTACCAGCAATGATTAATTCGTCCATATCGTTAGACCTCGTCCGTAATCGCCGCCGCCGATACCGGCAGCACCTCGTTTTGATGTTCCTGAACTCAGAATGTGCGCGGCTGCGTTCGTTTATCAAATTTTAATATATGTAACAAACCCGATCCGCGCCGACAACCCGGCGTCAAGTTTCCCGGATTGATCCGCCTTCTGAACACCAATCCCTCTCCTGAAACTTAATCGTCCTCGTCCTCGTCCTCGATTGCGCGGCGGTTTTGAGGACGAGGATAATGTGTTTCTGCCTGCCAAAACTCACCGAACACCACAAACTCAACCCTGGTTCCGCCCCCGGAGGCACACCATGAAAAATGGTCTGAATCTGCTCAACGGTTTCATTTTCCTCGCCACATCCTCACTGACTGCGGCGGACTGGCTGAATTTGCCGAAGTGGGACGAAGGTCTGGCCGAGGTCTGCCTTTACGACGGGCAAATCATTAAGTACGGCATCCTGCGGGACAGCACCCTCGAACTGATCAGCGTGCGTGAACACTTTGATCCCGAAAAACTCGTCAAGACATCCTCCCCCACGAAGAAAACGGTGATCCCGATCATGAAGATAAATATAGTGAAACGGACCCGCACCGGCATCTACGAGTATGTGCAAATGGCAAGTGTATTTATCAATCGCGACAGCGGCCGGCTCGAAAAGCTGTCCTGCGTCAGTTCTGAATGGTGCGGCAACAGTTTCGCCCTCTTCGAAAACAGGCCGCCGGCCGCCGGGCTGATCCTATCGAATTATATGGACGACATGGGCACGTCACAGATACCGAATCCGATTGGCGACGGTAACATCTTTTACGACCAGCTCGTACCCTATCTTCGTCAGCACCTGCATGGTTTGGAGGCCGGACGTCAATTCCCGATCATCAAATCACTGCTGACCAATAAACCGGCATATCTGACGGACACCGCCACCATCGAATCGGTGCGGAAAACGATAATCCGCGCCGGCGGCAGACGATACCGGGCCTACGATATTGCCGTCGGTATTGGCAAGCGAACGGAACGGTTCACCCTCGCGGATACCCCGGAGCGGACGCTACTCCAATGGCGATCCGACGCCAGCGAATATTATCGTCTGCGAAAGGTGACGTTTCTTGATTACTGGAACCGCAACCGTCCGGGCGATGAGAAGCTTCTGAAGCGGCGTTAGACGAAGGCATCGGCTCCCGCATTGACCATTTTCCGTGGGTGAATCTTCTCCTGCAATCCGTAGCGTTCTCGTCTGCCGCGCCATGGTCGGTTGCGAAGCCTAGGGTCCGAAGGGCCCCGTCCACCGTCCACCGTCCACCGTCCACCGTCCACCGTCCACCTCACTGCTCCGCATCCGCTCCACTCCGTTCGAGCACCAGCAGGTACCGCTTCACGTCCAGCCCGCCGCTGTAACCGCCGAGGCCGCCGTCACTCGCAACGACCCGGTGACAGGGAATGACGATCGGATACGGATTCGTCGCCATAGCCTGCCCAACGGCGCGAGCCGCCCGTGGCGATCCGGCCGCCGCCGCGACGCCGCCGTAAGACATGGTCTCGCCCGCAGACATACGAGACGTCTGGCGATAGATCCGGCGGTAGAACGGCGTGAACTGTTCGAGATCCAGACATGTCTGCGAAAATTTCACCGGCCGCCCATCGAAATACTGCACCAGTTGACCACCGAGTTCCTGCAGCCACTTTGGCAGGTCCTGACTGGAACCGACGCTTCGCCGGCCTCCCCCAGCCTTGGCGCGACCATTCGCCGATCCCAGCAGCCGGATCCCGGCCAGCCGCGGGCTGTCCCGGTCCCATTCCAACTGCAGCCGCCCGATCGGTGACTGAAAATTGTGCGTGCAAACGGATGATGTTTGCATGATGGGCTACTATAGGCACTGATTCGCAACCTCGCGAATCAGTGCCTTACATAAAGTCCATCAAACTGAGGTTTTTTATGCGGGCGGCCATCATCAGGGAGGCCTGATTAGGAGTTCTCGAACTCACTGAGTTCCGTAAGGGAGCGCGTCATGTCCACGTTCTCCAGTTCACCGAGGCGCTAATTGACGATGTCGTTCGCGCCCTGGTACTCGTGTGAGTAAGTGTCGAAACGCATCTGCTGTATGCCGTTGGTGACATATTGGCTCAGAACCTGCTCACGATCGGCGACGAACCCTTCGAGTATTTCATTCTGCGGAATCTTCGCCTGTGCCAACTCGTTCCACAAACCAATTAGATTGGCAAAGAGCGGCATGGCATCGTCGGCGTCCGTGCTGAACACACCGTTGCTGCCAGCGCCCAGGATGCTGTAATCGACCGTCGCGTTACCCGCCATCTATGCTTTCCCGACTTCGGTGTTGCCGTTATAGGTAACCGTTGTGATGCGACCGTCAACACGCTCGACACTGAACGGCGGTGTATCGGTGTCAGTGCCGGCAAAAAAAAAAATGCCGGAGAACTCCGCGTCGCCAATCATCACGAATCACGTCCGCCCGATGACCAATGGCGAGATCATGTACTGATTTAGGCAGTTGACTGGATCGGCTGCACGGTACGTCAGTTGCCCGTGCACAGGTCGGCGGAGGACGCGGTGCAAGCTGCAGGTCTCGAAATGATCGATGTCATTGTCTGGTACAACCGTCATCTGAACACGGTCGGCGAGATCGACGGCTTGAATGGAACTTAGGACTCGCGTAAAAATAGACAGTTTCGGCCGATCACGGCACCGTTCAGAAACACCGCATCTCGGCAAACTACAGCGGCATCACAACCTGCGAATTCCGCGGAATGATCAACGGCTCCGGCCCATCGGCAGGAAAGCCCGACGCCCATTCGTCGGGATCGTAATTTCTTCTTATGAAACAGGCGTAATGGGACGGGACCGCTGTCTTCAAGCCGATTCGAACCGCTGTTTTGATGCTGCCGTCAAAGCCGGGAAACTCGCCTTCCGTCGGATGCGTTGTGAGAAAGCCGACTTCGGGCGCCAGGTCGGCCACGGCGCGGATCAATTCGTCATTATCGGCAAAGGTGTTTATCGGATCCCCCGAGAAATACAGCTTCACTCCGTCAATCTCGAGAACATATCCGAGATGCGTCACGTCCGGCGGTGCGATGTCTGCCTGCGGGTCGCCTGCGGGCGGTTTGGCAAGTACGGCGGTCGCCATGATCCCATCAAGTTCGAGCGCGTCGCCGGCGCCGACCACATCCGTCCGATCACCACCAACATCCGTGTCACTCATAATCTTCTCAATGCTCTCGGCCGGTCCAATATACCGGACGTCTTTCCTCGCACCCTCAATGCCAGCGATTGTGCCCGCATGCGTGTGGTCGTCATGGGAATGGGTCAGAAGGACAAACCGGGTGGGCAATACCGTGACATCGACGGGTGGGCTGCGATGGATAAACTTCTCTGCGGGGCGATCCAACGGGAAATATGGGTCGATCAGCAGCGTGGTCCCAACTGCATTCTTCAATGCAAATGAGCTCTGTTCGAACCAGTGAACACCCACCCGACCGGCCGGCACGGACAACTCCACGAAGGCGTGCATGAATCCCTCCTTAATGCTTGCGCTTTGAACGATCATTCTTACCAATCGTCTCGGTGTATCGACACCGGCGACGTTACAGATACCGGGTTCAATACGGGATTCAAACATGCCGAACATTACGATCCTCGAATTCCGGATTTCAGCTCCGGCGACATCGCGGATCGATTTGCAGTGTCGTTCAACCCGGTATGGAACGAAATGTGCGCAGATTTTTAGGCAAACCTTCAGTCGTCGAATACGCGCATTCAAGCGACCCTCCATGGACAGAAAAAACGCATAATGAGCGACGTTCGATTCAACACCGGCGCAACTCTCGCTATCATTCCGACGCGGGGCGATTCCAAAGGTCTGCCGCGCAAATGCGAACGTACCATTAATGGCGTCCCCCTGCTTGTCCGGACAGTCCGGACCGCGGCCGAGGCCGGCACCGTGGATCGCGTCATCGTATCCACCGACGACGACGGGTTTGCCGACATGGCCGGACGGAGCGGTGCGGAAGTCCCGTTTCTGAGTCCCGCTCACCTTGCCCGCGACAACTCTTCGGTGACCGATGCCGTGCTCCACCTGTGTCGTTATCTCGAGGCCGAGGATGGAACGCTGCCCGAGTTCCTCTTGTTGTTGCAGCCAACCAGCCTGTTCCTGGCACCGGTGGATATCGACGAGTCCTTCGAACTTTTCGATCCCGACCCGGAAGCTGTTGCCGCCGTCTGCCCGAGCGAAGTCATGCCGGACTGGCTTCGAAGCATTAATGCCGACGGTCTCTTGCAGGCGCTGGGATCTCTCCATATAGCTCAACACATGGCCCGACAGAAAATGACTCCGGTATGCCGGAGCAACGGTGCCGTCTACTGGGTACGAATATCCGTGTTCATGAGGTCCCATACATTTCTGCCTACCCGAACACGGGCCTTCGTCATGCCGGTCAAACGTTCACTGGATATCGATTCGGAGGACGATCCCAGTCGTGATCACTCCCCCAATGTCGATACCACGGTCACCGATCAGCTCGCCATGAGTCGCTTTGACGCCTCTGTGTTCTTCCCCGAGACCACGCAGCCACGCGCCGAGCATCCAACGTTCGACGATGTCAAGGGGCTCATATTCGATTTGGAAGATTGCCTGTATCCGGAAAGGGATTTCGTCTTCAGCGGCTACCGCGCGATGGCCCGGCAGGTGATGCAGGATTACCATCTGGATGTCGAACCGAGGCTGCGTCAGTTGTTCGACGCCGGCCGGCGGGGCGATCTCTTCAGCCAGGTTCTAAGCGAACACAAGATCGACGTCGATGAAGAATATCTCCGCTCCCTCGTAGCCATTTATCGCAATCATTGGCCCAACATCAAGCCCTATCTCGACACGGAAGTTCTCGCTCATTTAAAGGATCTCGGGTTCCGCCTTGGTCTTCTGAGCGACGGCTGGCTCGACGTCCAGCGACGCAAACTGGCGGCAGTCGGGTTGGAACCGCTGTTCGCGTCCATTGTGTTCTCCGATGAACTCGGCGGGCCAAGCTTCTGGAAACCGTGCCCCGAGCCCTACACGCGTACGCTCGAAAATCTCGACCTCGAACCTTCCGAGTGCGTCTATATCGGTGGCAATCCTGCCAAATACTTCCTGGCAGCCAATCGCCTCGGCATGCGCACGGTGCGTATCCGCCGGCCCGGTGGTGAGCACGAAAAGAAGCAGCCGCTCACGCCTGAATGCGATGCGGAGTGCATGATCGAATCTCTCGTCGATCTCGAGCGAACTCTCGAATTACCTGCCGACGTCGAATCCAACGATCCGGTTCTGCAGTTTCAAAAGTGACAAGCGGGATTTCCGGTACGCAGCCTGACGACGAAATACGAAATTAAAAATTCATTCCATGCTCCTCCACGATAAACGTGTTCTGGTCACCGGCGCCGACGGTTTCATCGGCTCGCATCTGGTAGAAGCCTTGCTCGACGAAGTCCGAAGTGTCCATGCGATGGTCTTCTACAATTCCTTCGATTCGTAGGGCTGGCTCGACACGCTCGAGCCCGACCGGATCGCCGCCATCGGCGTCTTTCCCGCGGACATTCGCGATTCGGATCGCGTGCGGCAGGCCATGAACGGGATCGATGTTGTTTCTCATCTCGCAGCGCTGATCGCCATCCCGTACAGCTACCACTCGCCATCGGCATATGTCGAAACCAACATCAATGGTACTTTGAACGTTCTTCAGGCGGCACGCGACGGATCCATCGACCGCGTTCTTGTAACCTCGACTTCGGAGGTCTACGGATCGGCGCAGTATGTCCCCATTTACGAAAAGCATCCGTTTCAGGGGCAGTCGCCTTACAGTGCCACGAAGATCGGTGCCGACCGCCTGACCGAGTCATTCCATCGATCCTATGATCTCCCGGCCGTTATCGTGCGCCCGTTCAACACCTGTGGGCCGCGGCTATCCACCCGTGCCGTCATCCCGACCATCATCACGCAGCTGCTTGGCGGCGCTGCCGAGATCCGACTTGGCAACCTCGAGCCAACCCGCGACTTCAATTACTGCAAGGATACCGTGGCTGGGTTCATTGCCATCGCTGGAGCCGACAGCACGATCGGAGAGGAGATTAATATTGCCAGCGCCTGGGAAATCAGTGTCGGCGAGTTGGCGCGGGAAGTGATCCGCCAGATAAATCCGGCGGCGACGGTCCGCTGTGACAACGACCGTTTGCGGCCCGAGAACAGCGAGGTGGAACGTCTCCTTGGCGCCAATGACAAGATTCAGCGGCTGACCGGATGGCGTCCGCGCTACAGTTTCGCCGACGGTCTCGCCGAAACCATCAGACTGGTTCCGCGACCCTGGCAATTTCGCCCGCTACACCGCCGACCACTACACCGTCTAAAAACGGCTAATCCCCGCGAACAGTCATCCACCACTTCCATGTCCAGAATCACCGCGATCTTGCGCAGATCATTTTCGACGGTGCCGTGAATCATGGCGAAATGATGGCAGACGCCAAGCTCGGCAAGCCGCGGAAAATAGTCCGCCACCGTCATGATATCGTCGCCAAACATGGCGTGGTAAACGACAGCCAGATCGCGGTCGACTTCGCGCATCGCCGTTTGTAGAAGTTCGTCGAGTTAGCCGGTTTCGCCAGGTCTTTTGATGCCGCGATTCGTAATCGACCCCTTCGCCGCGTGAGTCACGTTCCGCGCCAACGCGGTCACGTGATAATCGATCCATTCGTAATCAATGTTCGAATACAGAGCGATTTCGAATTTCTCGATTACGAGTGAAGTGCTGTTGAGTGTCAAATAACAAATCCCTATACGATTTACCTGTCGGTCAAGGCGACGGCAGGCCGGACGGACGGGAGTATCTTGCAAATCCGATATTTTGCACAACCGTATCGCCTGCAGCGCGAAACCTTCCGGGATCCCAGAGGAGAATCGAAATACCGACGCGCAATTTCAATTACCGTCGTACGCGCCAATCGTCCTCGTCCTCGAATCGAACATCGAGAACGCGGACGACGGAACAATTCATCGCGCGTTCTTTTGACGATTCGGTGAGTGCCTGCCGCACGCAGTACAATCCCTGTCAGTGCGTGGTGTGATTCCTTCCAGAAATAAAAGCGGGAGACAATAATGCAAAGCCTTTTTGATTCATCCGAAGCTGAGACCTTCACGCACGACCCGCTGCAGTTGCGCGTTTACACCTCGCGCCTCCTGGGCCGCGAGCCGGCGCTGGTCATGCACGGCGGCGGCAATACCTCGGTAAAGATGCAGATCGATAATTTCTTCGGCGAACCCGAGGACGTGCTGTGCATCAAAGGCAGCGGCTGGGACCTGGCCACTATCGAGGCCGAAGGCTTTGCGCCGGTCGAACTGGATGTGTTGCGCCGCCTGGCTGCCGTCGAACAATTGACCGACACGGAAATGGTCCGCGTCCAACGCAGCGCCATGACCAATCCCGATGCGCCGAACCCGTCCGTCGAAGCCATCCTGCACGCCATCATTCCAAGCACCTACGTCGACCATACCCATGCCGACGCGGTCGTGGCCATTACCAACACGGCGGACGGTGAAGCCCGGATCCGCGAGATCTATGGCGACCGTGTCCTGATTGTACCCTATGTCATGCCCGGCTTTATCCTGGCACGGACAGTTTACGAAATGACCCGGGACACGAACTGGTCGGCCCTCGAAGGCATGATCCTGCTGCGGCACGGCGTCTTCACGTTTTCCAACGACGCCCGGACAAGCTACGAACTGATGATAAAGCTGGTTTCCGAAGCGGAGGCGTATCTGGCAAGTCACGGGGCCTTCGAGGCGGTGGCAACCACGGCGGCTCCGGCCGCTGCCGAACTGCCGACGCTCAGCCGCTTGCGCCGAAAGGTTTCTGACGTCCGCGGCGCCGCACTCATCGCCCGGCTCGACGAGTCGCCGGCAGCCCGCGGCTTTGCCGGCCACGACGCCATCGACGACATCGCTGCCCAGGGTCCGTTGACGCCGGATCATGTCATTCGCACCAAGCGTATTCCGGTCATCATCCGCGACGATATCGACAGTCAAATCGATTCTTATACTGCGGCGTACACCGACTACTTCGCAACGCATACGGACGGCACGCAGGCGATCCTCGACCCGGCGCCACGCTGGGCTGTCCGGCCGGGTGCAGGCACGGTTTCGTTCGGGCGCAGTGTCAAGGAAACGCGTATTATCGAGGACATAGTCCAGCATACCGCGCAGGCCATTCAGTGGGCCGAGGCCCTGGGCGGCTGGCAGGCACTGCCGCCGAAGGAACTGTTCGATGTCGAGTACTGGGAACTTGAACAGGCTAAGCTGAAAAAGGCCACCGGCGCCCCGGCCCTGCAAGGCCGCGTGGCGCTGGTGACCGGGGCTGCCGGCGGCATCGGTCATGCCTGTGCGACCGAACTGCAGGCCCGCGGCGCCGCCGTTTCGGGGGTCGACATCGACCCGGCCATCGGCGACACAATGGGCGGTGATGAGCTGTTCGGCATCCAGGCTGATGTGACCGACTACGAAGCCATGGCAAAGGCCGTGGACGACACTGTGCGCCGGTTCGGCGGCCTCGACATTCTCATCTGCAACGCCGGCATTTTCCCGCCCAGCACACGGATCGAGGACATGGATGCGGATACGTGGCAACGCACGGTCGAAATCAATCTGACCAGCCAGCAGCGGCTCCTGCAGCTCACCATCCCGTACTTGCGCAACGGCATTGACCCGGCCGTCATCGTGATCGCCTCGAAGAACGTCCCGGCGCCGGGACCGGGTGCCGGCGCCTACTCTGTCAGCAAAGCCGGAATGACGCAGCTTTCACGGGTGGCGGCGCTCGAACTGGCTGAATACGGTATTCGCGTCAACATCATCCATCCCAACGCCGTTTTCGACACCGCCCTGTGGACGTCTGATATTTTGGATAAACGCGCCCGGCACTACTGTATGACGGTCGAGCAGTACCGGACCAACAACCTGCTGCGCACGGAAGTCACGTCAGCGGACGTTGCCGCTATGGCCGCCGCCATGGCCGGTCCCACCTTCGCAAAAACGACCGGTGCCCAAGTCCCTGTCGACGGCGGCAACGACCGGGTAGTTTAGGCGCCTACTTAATGGCTGACCGAAACCTCCGGTTTCATCCGAAACGTGATGAGTTATATCCCGTACGACGATTGACAGCATGCGGCGGTAACTGTAATTGCCGCGCGCCGTGCGGCAGTTCCGAATAGGTGGCGCCCGGCTGGATCAGGTTAACCCGTATCCGGCGGGGCGGAGCTTCGTCAACCCCTTTCAGGAAATCTGCCAACCTTCAGTCACATTCGGGACAAAATTGGCAATCCAGAATCGGCAATGTTGCTTTTGCCATTGACGATTCACGAATCACGATTCACATCGAGCAATGAGTTATCCGGCTGCGCCGGAGATTTTTATCCGTGATTCGTAATCGACCCCTTCGTAATCGATGTTCGAATACAGAGCGATTACGAGTAAAGTGCTGTTGAGCCTCAAAAAATAAATTCCTATACGATCAAGTTGGCTCTTAATGGGAGATGCCCCATTCGTCTCTTGCATTCACGCTTGCAGGACCGCTTACGATCCGATACAATACCAGCAACAAGAATCGGAGCCGGGGCAATCCAACCGAGTTTTGCGTCTATTGAAATCAATCACTTCACATTATTCAGTGTACAGACAAGGCGGTCCTGGTGAATACGAACTTAAAGGGTAAAACGGCTGTGGTGACAGCGGCCGGCGGGGCAATCGGCGGGGCGATCGCGCGGGCCTTCGCTGATGAAGGCGTCCGCGTCGCACTGTGGGATCTTCGCGTCGACGCGGCGCGCGAAAACGCCGACAGCATTGTCGCCCGGGGCGGCTCCGCATTGGCCATTGAATGCGACGTACTCGCGAAAGCTAATGTTGAATCCGCCGCCAGCCAGGTAATGGCAGCGTTCGAAACGATCGACATCCTCGTTAACGGCGTCGGCGGGAGCCGCAAACAAACCACGACCTCGCCAGAATTGGAGTTCTTTGACATTCGCGAACAAGACATGGAAGAGGTGATGGCTCTGAATTACCTGAGTGCCGTGATCCCGGCGCAGGTGGTCGGCCGTATCTTCGCCGAGAAGCAGTCCGGGGCGATTCTCAATATCTCTTCGATAGCCGGTTTTTCCCCGCTCTCGCGCTCGCTTTCCTATTCCAACGGCAAGGCAGCCACCAACAACTTTACGGAATGGTTGGCGGTGCATATGGCCCAGACCTATTCGCCGAAGATCCGCGTCAATGCCATCGCACCCGGGTTCATGCTGACCGAACAGAATCGCTTTCTCCTGACTGACGAAAAAACAGGAGAGATCACGGAACGGGGTCGCCAGATCTTGAACGAATGCCCCATGAACCGCTACGGAAATCCGGAAGAAGTCGCCGGGGCCGCCGTCTGGCTGGTGTCCGATCAGGCCGGCTTTGTCACCGGCGCCATTATCCCCGTGGATGGCGGTTTCACCGCCTTTTGCGGGGTCTAGTTAAATGAGTGGAACAGGCAGCGGATTTGAATAGACTTATGGCCGTAACACCTCCATGGCGGAAGGAAGCCGGGCCGCGCCTGCAAGGTTCCCGGGCTCTTGACAGCTCCAAGCTGCAGGCGCCGTGCATCGTTCGCAATCCAGCCGGCGGCTTCCGCCTGTTTTACACCGCCGTGGGGCCGGCTAAGCCGTACCGCGCGTGTCAGGGCTACATCCTCAGTGCGGTCTCCGACGACGGGCTGGGGTTCCGCACGGAGCCCGGCATTCGGCTGGCGCCACAGCCGGGGCTGCCGCACATGTCTCTGCGGGTGCTGGCACCGACGATCACCCCACGCCCCGACGGCAGCTGGCGAATGTACTTCGAAGCGCGTGGCCCGGCCGATCTACCAACGGTGATCTGCAGCGCCGTCTCTGCAGACATGCTGCACTGGGAGCACGAAGACGGCATCCGGATTCTGGGCAGCGGCAGACTCGGGGGCCCCCGCTATCTGCCGCTGCCCGACGGTCGCGGCCGGCTGTATTGCTGCGGCTCGGAATCCGGCACTGGAAAGCCGGCCGGTGACGAGCGGGATTGCCAGGGCGTCATCAGTGCGATGACGTCGGATGGCCTCGATTTCGAGTTCGAGCCGGGGTATCGAATACGGGACAAGCAGGCAGAATACGACACGGCGGGCATCACCGCTGCCGAAGTGATTCCACCAATGACCGACGGCGACGAATTTACCATGTTCTTCTCGGCATGGCAGGACGTACCACCGGGGACCGTCGTGCCACTGCACCCGAGCAGCGACGCCGACGCTGTAGCCAGTGGACGCAGTGACGACTTCGCTGTTGCCTCGATTGCGTCGGATATAGCGGGGTACCGGTCACGTATTTTCGTGGCAACGTCGACCAATGGCCTGGTGTGGGATCGAGGCAGGTGCGCGATCGAGGGCGCAGGATACGGCGAGCAGGGATTGGACGCTGTTCACGCGGAGGATATGTCGCTGATCCGGATTGGCGAGGGGATGTATCGAATGTATTATGCCGCCTGCGACAAGGATGGGAACTGGCGGATCGCCAGCGCCGTCAGCGCACCGCCCGCAGGCGCCGGTAATGACATCCCGATTAACGAGTGATGGTAGTGTCAAACTCGACCTGAAAGAATGGATTCGCTTGATCGACGGCGGGCTTGCTGTGCGAGTGAATGCGATGGTCGTGTGCCGCCCTTTGTTCACCGGCGCCAGCGGTCCGCCCGATAATCCCGCATGCTGGATCGAGAACGTTCTCGAGAACCTTGTCAACAACGGTTATTGATCTCGTTCCCGTAACCGACGAACCAGCAGGTAGCGGAAAAACTTCCGCCGCCAACCCCCAAGGCTGTGCTGAGGGGCTCGGGATCCGTTGGAATTATTGCGACGACATATTGTAGTACCCGAATGAAATGCACGATGCGGCATATGGGATGCGCGGCGGATGGTTGCCGATGACCGTGACACTTGACTATAGTTAACCAGAGGCGACGTCAATGCTGTTAGGAAGGTTACGAATCTGCGATTTGGATGAAATCCGGCATGATGCGGGCGCGGCAATCATGGAAAAGGGGAATCCCGGCGCCAAAGTGTACGTGTTGATCCAAGGCGCCGTAGCTGCCGAGAGCAATGGCCAGATCGTTCGTGAGATTACCGACGAAGGCGCCACATTCGGATAATTATCATCGGTGCTGGGCCGGAATCACACGGCATCGGTGCGGACAACGCAGCCGAGTTCGTTCTATGTCATCGCCGACTTGTCCCACATTCATCCGCCAGAATCCCCACGTTGCCATTGATTTCATGAAGGTGATGGCCGATCGCGTGATTACCATGAACGACCGTCTGGCGGAACTCGACGAATCTCAATCAAATATCTGGAAGTTGGCGTTGTCATAGCAGGAATCGTCACGTGGGAGCGGCGCGGTATCCCGCCGATCGCTCCAGACGTTTGTTCGCGGCCGGTAGCCCTAATCGTTAATCGCGCTCGCAATCCCGCTCGAAACACCGGCGTACGCGGCGTCGGATCGGTCGGATCGGTCGGATCGGTCGGATCGGTCGGATCGGACAGATTGGACCGATCAGACGCCGCACGCGCCTCACAGCCAAGCTCGCCACCTACAAAAAGCCAGCGCCTTCGCTGATGACCGCCATTTCGGAACAACGGATTCGCGTCGATATTCACATTTTTTGAGAAATATGAGAAAGTGGAACAGTTTCTGCGTCCTTTTTATTAGATGTAGTGGGGAACCTACGAAATCTTTAACCCAAGATCTCACTGGAAAGGGCTGCCATCATGGACACCAACAACTCTCGTACCATTGCCGAGTGCAGCGGCGAGCAACTCCTGCTTTGGACCCTCTGCAGCGGCACCGAGCATCGCTTGACAATCGATCTGGAACTGGATCGCCGCGCAAACGACGGGCCCGATGCCCAACGTATCCGGCGACAGCGACGCCGAAATCGAGGACCTGGGCGACGTCATGCATGCCACCGTAGCGGCACAGCAGGATATTGGCGGGTTTGATGTCGCGATGAACAAGCCCGAGGTCGTGGGCTTCCTGCAATGACGCACAGATCTTATCGAGTATGTAAATCACTCGGGCAGCAGGGACCGGGCCAGTACCTTTCGCCAGTTGCGCCAGATTGATGCCGTCGAGATACTCCATGGCATAGTAGAAGGTATTGTCCGGCGTGCGGCCGTAAACAAAGATAGCAATGGCGTTGGGATGTGTGAGCCGGCTGGTAATCTTGCACCTCCCATTCGAAGCGGGTTACGGCTGGCTCGCTGCTCTTGTCCGGCAGCAGCAGTTTTACGGCGGTCGAGGCGGCGCAGCATGAAATGACTTGCCCGGTAGACTTCACCCATGTCGCCTTCGCCGATTTTCTGCTCCAGCGTGTATTGCGCAAGAAGTTTGAGAAGATCGCGGTGCGGCCGCCCTGGGTGGAAATCGGTGTTATATCTCGGCACGATTGGTGGCGGCACCTATGATTATATCGGCTACGATCGGTTGTCTGCGTGAGAAGGAGTGGGACGCCATTCGAAGCGTTCAGGCGGGAGACGAAACCGATGATGACCGGATTTCGGAGCCACTGCCGATCGATACGAGCGACGAAAACCTGGCGTGCGGTCACCGCTGGCTGCTGGCGCCAAAAATCGATACCGGCGTCAGTTTCTTCTGCGTACTGGTGTTCACCATCTCCTTCGTCGTGCTGGGTGCGGCCATTTTGCATCCGCAGCAGCTGGTACCGTCCGGCCGTCCGCTTTTGACGCACCAGACGGAATTCCTGCCCCGCCTGCCTCCGTCCCTGCTCTACCTGTATCAAATCGGCGTATTCATGGCGTTCTGGGGTACCATTTACGGCGCCTATGAAATCTACGTCCGCACCGGATACGAATACATTCAGCCCTTCAGCGGGCGGCTGCGCGCCGCGCCGATGGCCAAAGTTCGTCGTGTCGTGCTGCTCTATTGTGGTATCGGCGGTCTGATCCTGTTTTGGTCGTTCGACGATCCGATCAAGCTGGTCACCCCGGCGGCGCTTGTCGGCGGCGTCTTCACCTGTGGGCTCTGGTGTTTCGCCATGATCTGGACCAACCGCCACTTTCTCCCGCGTCCATTGCGCATGGGCAAGACGCTGCTGATCCTGACGATCATCTCCGGCACCCTTCTTACAGCGATCGGCGCTAAAGGCATTTGGGATTACATCGGTGCACTGTAGGGGTGAGTGAAACCGTCTGGTTCGAATCAGGTGAACTGTACCCGCGAATGAGTGCCTCCCACATTTAGTGCAGTTCAAACCGCGCCCGCGAAATTCCAAGTTTCTGAAGAGCACCCGCCGCCTCGCGCTGCCACACGGCTATTACAATTTGTCAGTCCCGCGGTGGCGGGGGCTGATCCCGTGAGGGACGTTATCCCGTCCCTACGGGACTCACATCCGCAGAGGCGGAAAACTTGCGTTGGTAGCAGCCGGACAGCCGCCCAAAGTAGCACAGGCTGGAAGCCTGTGCTACAATCTACCGATCCGTGCAACCGATGCCGAAACGGACAATCCAAGTTTCTCGGGAGCTTCAATTTTAAGCCCTGAACCCTGGTTCTCGTGGACGTCTACATTGCGGCCGGACCCACCCCTACTTTCGCGACCGGATGATTACCGCTGCCCGCGAGACGGGTAAAGTCCTGCAAGTCGGCCTCGTCTGCCGGTACGCGAAGATCTTCCGCGCCATGCGTCGGCTGATTGATGCGGGCCGCATCGGCCGGCCCGTACTGGCGTGGTGCCACGAATTCCGGGTACCGTTTCCGATCGGTCGCGGTCGTGCATGGCGGTACAGCCAAAAACTGTCCGGCAGTGCGCTTCTGGAAAAGAACTGCCACCACTTTGATCTGTTCAATAATTAATCGCTGTTTCGCGATTAATTATGAAAGCAGGCACTAGAATTCGACGGTCCGGTTTGTCGGGATCCAGTCGAAATCAAGACCATGGCTATCGGCCTTGCCGATGAGCGATTCGATCTGGCGGCGGGACATGTATCGCGGCGAAATATGGGCCAGGATCAGTCGCTGCACGTTGGCCGCATGGGCGACGTCGAATGCTTCCTGCGCGGTACTATGCGTCGGCCCGTCCCGATCATCGGCATCCAGGAACGTACTGTCGTGAATCAGGATTTCGGAATCGGCATAATGGTCAGGTGAAATCGGCATCGTATCGCCCGAATAGCAGAATCGCTTTGCTTCGTAGAAATCGAACTTCTCTGCCGTCGGAATTGCCGCCAGATCCTGCCCGGGCGTCCCCGCCAGTTCGGCTTTCAATCGCTTCCGTTTTTCGATCACGGAAAACCCTAGCGGATTGTCCGCCGGATGCCGCACAGAAAAGGCTTCCAGCACTCGGCCTTTGCGCAATTGCTCTCGATATCCGGACTCGATGCTGATCCACTCGAGCGGATACTTGACGTATCCGCCCATCATGCGGTCCACCGTATCCTTGATAACGTGGATCTGCCGATCGCCTTCCGGATAGTAGACGAATAGTGGCTTGCTGTTGTCGCCCTTGGTGGACTGGCGCAGGCTGATCAGCAAAGGAAGTCCGGCAATGTGGTCGATGTGGCCGTGAGACAAGAAGATCTTTTCAATGGCAAAGATGCCGGCCCTCAAGTGCAGCGCAGCCCCCTCGCCGCAGTCGAACAGAACCCGGTCCGGCGCGTAGAAGAACCAGTTCGAATACAGACCTTTGGAAAATGCCTTGATGATCATGATGCCCCGATCTGCCGTTGCACCGTTCCGTATCTCACAGCCAGTTGCTCCAGTGCAAGCCCCGGAATACCGGTTAAAGTGCTTCGTATTTCCGCAAACCAGCGTGAGATCATTGGAGATGGCGATCGCCGCAATCTGCAGATCCGCCCATGGAATCGGGGGTGTCGCTATCGCCCAGCAACGCCCTTTGCTCCACCTCGCGGTCCGCCGCAACGGCGTCGCGCGGACTACTGCAAAAGAAAAGCGGCCTCCGCCAATTCGACAGAGGCCGCCCTCGGGCCGTAATCAATGGCTTTCCTTATAATTTTTCGCTCATGCAAAAAATTATAAGGAGTCTTCGATTCCCTGATTCTGAAATGCCTGCAACCGCGCTGCACCTCGCTCTTTTCTGCGTTCCTCGATGCGACGTTTACGTTCTTCTTCTTTCTCTTGCTGCCTTTTGGTGCGTATCTCACGGTTTTCGTAGACTACGTTGACGGTGCCCCCGGTACCCGGCCGACGGGCTGATGCGTATGCTGGCTTCCTGAAGCGCCCGTTTCGTGTCCTCATCTTCGTAATATTTCCTCTCGATCATTTCCTTCATTATTTCATAACCGATCTCGTCCTGACCCTCCTCCGGACGGTCCGGAAGGGAATATTTCACAGTCACGAAGTAAAGGTTGTCCTCATAGTACTGGAAGACGATTTCCTTGATGGGGCCTTCGTCATTCGAGAGGCGGTACAGCGAGTAACTTCCCGATTCGCGGTACATCTCGATTTCCGGGATCACCGCCTTCGTCTCCTCGACCGATTGACCCCACTCGGTCTTGCCGTAACCCTTGATGATTGCCGGCTCAGCGGTCGCCTGTATGACGGCACCGATCCACACGATCCCCATCAATACAACAAGCTTGCGACTAATCATGGATTTCCCTCCCTTGCTTCCCGTTTCCCGTTTCGCTCTACGGCAGCCGGAAACGTTTGATAATCGGCTGCAACCCCTTCGATTCGTTACATCAGGAATGTGACCGTATCAGTTGTGTTCGGCCGGCTCAGCTTGCTTCGTTTTCGTCGACCGACACCTCCATCGCTGACAGGTTTTGCCATTCCAGTTTTTGGCTACCAAAGTGTATGATAGGCCATATTCCTAACTAAATCAATACCTTAACGGTCTGAATACCGTGATTGCGCTTTCCTGCATACGTGACTTCCGTACGCAACTGTCATTCCCATGCACTTAGAAGACGCCGTATTTCAGATACGCTTCCTTGGGATCGACGCCCTCGAGAATGGTTTTGCGGACGAGGACCTCGTAGGATGAGGCCGTCTTCTTGTTGACGACCACTGCTAATTTAAAATCGAAGGGGTCTCCATTGCTAGAGACGTAATCCTGCTTGTGCTTGGATTTGTTCGTATTGCTGCGTGTGCGCAGCAATACGTGCTTCGGCGGCAGGAACAATTCAGCGATGCGCAGGACCTCCATAAAGACGCCGCCGGTGTTGTCGCGAAGATCGAAAATGAGACGGTCGATCTCCTGTTCGCGCAGTTTTCCGAGTTTCGATTTCAGTTCTTTCAAAATGTCGGCCGTGATTTTCTTGAGTTCGACAAGGCCGATATCGCCCGGCAGCACGGCGACGCTTAGATTGGGTGTTTTGAATTGTTTCAACGTGATGATCAGATCAAAGACCTGGACATCCCCGCACGGCCTTGATCTTGATGTCCGTGTCGGCCTCGCCGGCGATCATCTTATTGACGTCCTTGACATCCTTGCCCTTCAAAGGTTCGTCGTTGATCCGCACGATGCGATCATATGGCTCGAGGAGTGCCTCGGCCGGTGAGCTCTTCAGCACTTTGTTGACGGTGAGGCTGCCGTCCATAGCGTTGAATGAGCTTTTGACGCCAAGGGAGACCTGTATGCCCCCTCCAGGGCGCCATAGATGCGATCATACTGCTCAGGTGTCCAGATCTTGGCGAGATCGGGCTGCTTCGGCGGCGACAGGTGGCGGCAGCATGCCTTTGATGACAGTCCAATAGAGGGCTTCTTCCGTGATCTCGGCGGTGTAGTAGTTCTCGATTATAAGATTCTTGACTTCCTCGAAACGGGCGCCTGCATCGGGGAATTCGTGATCGAGGATAACGGCAAACAACGGCTTAATGCGTTCCTCCGCTGCCATAAGGCATAGCGGCCGGCAGAAAAGAGAAATCCAGAGAGCGGGGATGACAATTTTTCTAAGCATAATTGGGTACTCTGAGGATTGCGGATGTTCGGGAAGGATTCGAGAGGGATTTGGGACTCGTTCAAACGCGGGCAACCGTCTCTGATTTGGGGCTCACCCCAAATCACTCCCTAGCGCCTGAAGATCCACAGCAGACGGCTGACGCGATTGCCGCGGCCACTGTTCTCGGTCTCAAGCAGGCCGCCGAAAAATCGCAGGCGAACTCTGCCGGTACTGCCGCTGGCCGTGTATTTGAAGAGCGGAAACAGGCCGAACCGCGTCTCGTCGCCGTCATTGGTATAGCGCCAGAACCCCCACAGGATTTCCTGCTCCTGTTGGTTGCCGATTCGACGGTACCGGTACAGCGTCCACAAAGGAGCCCAGTTCCGGTCAACGACGTCGACATTGCGCTGCGGCCAAATATCGAGCAGCCGAATCTCTGTTTCTCCCGTTACAGATCGATTATAGGAGAGCAGCGGCCACAGCCGCCGGTACACCTTTTCTTCGCCGCTGTCGGCCGTCTCCATGAACGACCAATAGAGCGGCAGCAGATATGTGCATTTCCGTTCAGCCGCGTCGAAGGTGTCGTGGTGAACTTGAATGAACGGCCAGATGAGAAACCATTTGCGGCTGGTTGGGCGAACCGATTGTCCCCACAACGGCCAAAGCCAGCGCTGGTCGCAAATTCGACCCTTGTGCTGCTTGTTGGTCACAACGAAGGGCCAGGGCGCATGGACCCGGCTCCCCGATTCGGTGTGCGTGCGGCTGAAAAACGGCCACAGAAACGTCTCGTTGTGGAAATATCGGCCGGTGCCAGGATCGCTGTAGGTGACCTTTCCATACAGAGGAAAGATGAATACGCCCTTGCCGTCGATCCGAGGATCCTGTGATCTGCTGTAATTAATGATCGGCCACAGCTTAAATTCGTGCCGCCATTTCCCCTGCCTGTCGACATAGCCCCAGAGCGGAAAGATGCGTCGTTTGCGGATGCCGCCGCCGTCGACCTTGCCGAAGATCGGCCACACATAATACGTGGCCTGAGCGTCATCCTTACGGGTGGCGAGGTAGAGCGGAAACATCCAGAACCGGATCTCGTCCAGGGCAAATGAATCCTCAAGACGTCCGCCGATGGGAAAGACTGCCAGGTAGGGTTCACCTTCATCACTGCGGCCGCGAAAGAAAAACGGGACCAGATAGCTTCGCTCCAAGCCGTCTTCATTGGCAATATCCGGATCGGTGCGGAAAAACAGAAGATAACGATCCCGCACTGCGTCACCATCGCGTCGAGCCGTTGCCAGCGGCCACAGAAAATCCTTTTCCACACGCTCGCCATCGGGGCTGCTTGACTGAAACCAGAACGGCCGGACGGCGACAACACGGTTACCGGCGGCGTTGGTGCCGAACTCGATGAACGGTCCCGCCGTCCGCGTGAGATGCCGGGCGCCCACCGCGTCGGTTTCGCGGATCGACGGCGGGCGGGCGGATGAGTCGAGGCAGTCGAGGTTGGCAGCGCTGATGAACGTCAGGATAACAACCGTTCGCGTCATGCGAGTCTGAGTAAACATTCAGTAAATCCCTGTCAGCAGGACCAAAGGCTCAGCATCCAGCTTGCCATTCAGTCGGCAATCATTTCCGTAAGCGTGTCAATAACGGTCTGGGAAGAGATTGCGTGCAGGCATTGGTACGGGAAATCACTACGATGGCAGGTGCGCGCCAGGCAGGGCGAGCAAGGAAGCGGTTTCCTGAATACAATCCAATGGCCGCCGATGGGACCGGTGGCAACAGGGTCCGTCGAGCCGAAAACAGCAATGCCGGGTTTCTTGAGGGCGGCGGCGAGATGCATGGCACCGCTATCGTTAGTCACTACGAAATCGGCACGCGACAGCAAATACATTAATTGTGTGAGCGTCGTTTTGCCAGCCAGGTTCTGCGCCTGTTTACAGCCGTCGATTGCGGACTCCGCAACGGACTCTTCACCGGGCGCGCCGCATGCGGCGACAATCCCGACGGTGTTGGACCACCAACGGGCAACGGTGTTGAAGTGGGCCGCGGGCCACTGTTTCGCAAGGCCGTAGGCGGCGCCGGGCGCGATGGCAAGCATGCGCGTACCGATGGCAAGCATGCGGTCGACTTCGGCTTGTTCGGATGTCTGCGGTTGCGGTTTCAGCGGCGGGCATTCGTAATCCCAGGCATGCGCTCCGCAGGCCGCCGCCATGGCCAGATATTCCCGGGCCTGATGATGAAGGTCATGGCCAGCCACCCGTTGCCAGGCCGGCAGGCGATGTTTCAAGAAGGCGCCGCGTCCACGGCCGTCCCGGCCGAGCAGGTTTGGAATCCCGGCGCGCCACAGGTCCCATACGGCGCCGAATGAATTGGGGAGGACGATTGTAAGACCCGGCCGCAGGGCGCGGAGTTCCCGGCGGCATTCGGGCGGCATGCGTTTGCCCGTGAACGAAATGATCCGATCGACCCAGGGCACCGCCTCCCAGAGTCCTGCCAGCTTTTTCGGACAGGCAATGATCAGTGGCAGATCCGCGGGCATCAATTGCCTCAGCTTATAGACAGCCGGCAGCGTCATGACGGCATCACCAAGCCAATTGGTCGACCGGATGAGCATACCGCCGCACCAATCAACGACCTCGACGTCGATGGTCGCTGGCCGGGTTGCGGGCCCGATGTCGGGCTGGTAATAGGGCGTCACGGGTGTTGGGGGGACAGGTTTTCCGCCTGAGGCGGACCATGTCGAACGACATGACAGGTTTTCAGTGTTCAGGTGTTTCACGCCTCCACATACTTGGCGATTTCCGGCTCGGTTACGGCGTCGAGTAGATGCGCGATAATTGTTTCGGTGGTAATGCCGCCGGCCTGTGTCTGGAAATTCGGGGCAATCCGATGGCGGAGGACAGGAACGGCGCAACGTCGCACATCATCGCAGGAAATGGAAAGTCGACCATCCATTGCGGCAATCGCCTTCGCTCCCCAGATCAGGTACTGCCCGGCCCGCGGTCCGGCGCCCCATTCGAGGCTGTCGCGTGTTTGCTCGATGGCATCTTCGTCTCGCGGCCTCGTACTGCGCACGAGCTTGGCGACATATGAAATCACAAAGGGCGAGACCTCGATCTGCTGCACGGTTCTCTGGAAGCGGAGAATGCCGGTAGCGTCGAGGATGCGTTTGATCGGCACCAACTCGCCGGCGGTGGTGCGGCGGAGAATCTCCTCCTCTTCGGCGAAGGTCGGATAGTCGATGTGGACGCTGTACATGAATCGATCGAGCTGCGCCTCGGGCAGTGGATAGGTACCCTCCTGCTCGATGGGATTCTGTGTCGCGACGACCATGAAGGGTGCGGGGAGCTCATAGGTTTCATTGCCGACGGTCACCTGGCGTTCCTGCATGGACTCGAGCAGAGCGGCCTGCGTCTTTGGCGGCGTCCGGTTTATTTCATCGGCGAGCAGCAGTTGCGTGAATATGGGACCACGGACGAACTGCATGCGCCGTTCGCCGCTGGGGTCGGCATTGATGATATTGGTGCCGGTAATATCGGACGGCATCAGATCCGGTGTAAACTGGACGCGCTTGAATGTCAGATCGAGCACGTGCCCCAGGGTATTGACGATCAGCGTCTTTGCCAAACCCGGAACGCCGACCACCAGACAGTGTCCGCCGGCGAAAACGCACGACAGGAGTTGCTCGACGACGTCGTCCTGGCCGATGATACGGCGGCTCAGCTCGTCTTTAACCTGTGCGATCAGATCTTTGAAGGCAGCGACGAATTCCGGGAGTTCCTGTCCCGTTTCGAAGCGGACGTAGACGCGGCCGACGGTGAACGTATCCTCGTCGTTGAGCAGGGCCTCGGCGGCCTCGGTATCGCCGTGCATAATGCTATTTTCGCCGGTGACATCACGGATCAGCAGACGGTCGCCCTGCACTTCGATTTCGGCATGCTCTACCTCGATGGACGGATCCGGAATAACGACGTCGGCCGGGGGCTCGCGGCCAACGATCTTCTTTCCTTCCTCCAGCCGGATTGTGGTCCCCGTCAGAGGACCTTCGAGGATGACGAGTCGAGGGTTCACGAGGGTTATGAGAGGGTTGGGGGTTCGGGGTTTCCGCCAGAGGCGGACCAAGTCGAATGACATGGCAGGGTTACCGGACGAGCCATCCGTCATCCGACGGTCGACGGAGGCGGATAGGCAACCGCATAGCGGGATACGAGTTCAATTTCGGGATAACGGTGCGGCTCTGTTGCGCGCGGTAGCGCGGCAGTAGCAACCCCTGGATCGCTCCTGATGCGCCGCTTCGACGCTCAATGAGACTCGTGCCCCGTCTTCATGCTTTGTTTTCGTTTCCCCGATATGATCTCGAACCGCCAGACGACTGTCGTCATCGTTGTCGGCTCAATAATTTCCAGAGCGAATCGCCAATCGTCGGTCAAAAATTGGACCCGACGATGCCAGGAACGACGAAGTGGGTCGGAATCTCATGTCCCTGTGTCATATTGGCAGCGCCAGGATCGTTGTAACCGGACCGCCAACGGCAAATTCATCACCATAGACGGTTAAGGGTAAGAATTCAATTCCATGGCTGATTGGCAACGTAATCTGACCTATGTGCGGCCAGCGCAGTTTTTCGGCACAGCAGAATTTTCGATGTCTATGCCCTTCGCACCTTTTTCATGCAGGAACTGGGTGTCACGGAAGGGGATCGGCTGAAGTTCTGGTCGGCACTTTTTTTCGCGGCGACGCCCCTGGTCAATGCCATTACAGCGCCGATCTGGAGGGCATTGAGCAATCGCTTCGACCGCAAGCTGATGATGGGAACTGCGTCACGACCGGAGCAGCTTGTCGTAGTCCTGATGCGTGCCGATCCATACCCAGATTATTTCGTCACCACGCCGGAAGCCGATGACCCGGTAGCGGGCTCCGATGCGGACGGAAAAGCGGTTTTCGCTTACTTTGGGGCGTTTGAAGTGGAGGGAGGGATGCTGAGGGTCCAGGCATCAGCGTCGGTAGGTCTGCACGGCAAGGTGCTGAATGGATCCGGGAAGCTGGTTATGAAGCCGCCAGAAGCGCCGAGTCGCTTTGGACTTCATGTATTTCGACGGCGGCCAGTCACGCAGATGTTCGGCCTCGTATTCCGCCTCTGCTTCTTCGAAAAGATAAATTAAACGCCCGGCAGCCGCGTCTTCATCCATTCGCTCGTCCCAGAGACGGTTCCGATATGCTGTGAACCAGCGATCCAGCCGATTGACATCCTCGGCGGACAATTCCTTGATGGCAGCTTCGATTTGGTTGACTGTCAGCATGTTCAAACCCTATTGCGGTTCGGAGTTGAAACCAAGCTCAACTCTCGAACAGGAACCAATCAGACCGATTGCGCCCAGCGGCGGACGATGTTCGGGGCTAGGAACGTGGCATACATTCCCGCCATCTCGGCGGCCCGGGACATGACAAACGGGAGCGGAAACACGAGCCAGCGGCGACGCACGCTCAGAGATACAAGGGCGCTGAAGTGGAACCATCTCGGGACGTCGAGCGTCATGTGCCAAACCATGGACACGAGGGGTTCGAAGACCGCCGTACGTCGAATCCATTGATTGGGGCACTCAGGGTCGATACGGCGCACCGAGCAGACTTCGTGACCGTAACGGAAGTGTAATCGGAACAGCCAATACCATCACGCGAAGTAATGCGCCACCTGCTGCTCCGGCTGCAGGGCAATCTTGACCCGTTTGTTGACCAGCGTTCGGTACAAGAGCGGGACGCCGCAGGTTCGTCCGAAATCTGTTCTGTACGGGTTGCCGCGAATGACTTCCGCTCGAAACGCCACATTGTGGTCCATGAAGCCCGCGATTCGCGGCCCCGGCGAACCTCTGCCGAAGATCCAGCCCCAGGTGATGGAGGCGGCCACCCGCCGTGAGGCGACATCGGAACTCCAGCCGCGGGGGGCCCTGAACAGCGTCAAACCTAATGAGACGTGTCGAAGGCGATCGAGGATCCGCCACTTGATTTCGGTATCGGGATCATCTAATGTGAATCCGCGAGGCAATCGTTTTAAGAAAGATATTTCTTCCAGAGGATATACCGTCAATGACCATTTTCAAAGGACCGGCGGCGCAGACCATTGGTCTCCTGCTCACGCGTGTCATCATCCCCTGCTGGATTTTCAGCGGCGCTGTCTTCAAGCTTGTTGAAACGAGCCCGCGGACCCTGCCGAAAGTGACATTTCTCGACTTCGCCAGCCGTCATCAGATCGATCTTTACATCCTCCTCGCGGTCCTTGTTTCTCTCGAGTTTCTTGCCATCCTCATCATGGTGTTTCTCGCCCGCTACGCCCGGGCCATGGCGATTTTCATGCTCACCTGCTTTTGTCTGATCCTCATTAATGAAATCCGCGGCGGCGCCACGAATTGCGGCTGTCTCGGCGCCTTTTCGCCGCCCATTTGGATGATGCTGACCATTGACGGCCTGCTGCTACTCGGTACGTTGGCATGCGCGCCCAAGGCATCGATGGCCGGCCGCTTGCCCGGCCGGTGGCCGCTGGGCGCAGCGGCCACCGGGATCGTCCTGGGTGTGGTCGTCAGTTTTGGCATTGTCATTCCGGCCGGCAAGGTCTCGGATGCCGGCATCGATCCGAGAGCCCCGGAGCCGCAGTCGCCGGATCCCACCGTAAACCCCTCGCCGCAAGCGTTGAAAGGCTACTGGTATGCCGACAACATTGCGGGCTGGGTCGGCAAACCGTGGCACGAAATCGACCTTTTCAAATACATGCCGAAATGGCCCGCCGGACTGGAGACGGGTACCCGGTATGTGGTTTTTTACAGCCGCACCTGCGAACATTGCGAAGAGATGTTCTGGAACGATCTGCTGGAACCGCAGGATCCGCCTGTCGTTGCCATCGAAATCCCGGCCGACAAAGAAACGCTCACTGCCGACAACGCCTGGGAGATGCCCGAGACCGAATGCTTTCTAATGAATCTTCCCGTCGGCAGCGACTGGATCATCTCTTCCCCCTTGAGCATGCGGATCGAAGACGGCAAGGTCGCATGCGTCAAGGAAGGGGATCACAAGGAATGCCTTGAGATGGAGTAGCATGAAGCGTGAAACGGACTCCGACTCCCAAATCCAAAATTTTAACCGCCGTCGCTACCCGAGCGAAGTCGGTCCGCAATTCGTAATCCCGATCACTCCTCCGGTTGGCGCCGTTGTTCGCGATCCTGCTTACCCGAGTGGACCTTGGCGTAGTATGGAAAGCTGCCGCGTTTCGCCGCGTCGAAATCGGGCGGAATGTAACGCCAGCGCCGGTACAGCCACAGATACTGGTCTGGAGTCTCGCGAATGATTGTTTCGGTTATGGCGTTGATCTCCTGTGTCAATTCGGCGTCGGATGCGTAGTCTGTTGAGTTGCGAGGCAACGGATGTACCTGCATGCGCAGGCGATCCGATTCGTCCCGAACACAGGCGCAAACAAAAACGGGTGCTCCCGTACGGCGGGCGAACATCGCCGGCGCGCGGGTCACGGGAACCGGCAACCCGAAGAAATCAACGTAGATGCCGCCCCGCCGCGGCCGCGTGTTCTGGTCGACCAGCAGGGCGACGTCCTGCCCGTTTCGAAGTCGCCGTAACAACATCTTCGCCGCGCCTTTCTCATCAATGATTTCAGCACCCATCCCGGTCCGACCCGCAGTCACCTTTCGCGCCAAATTCGGGTTGGTGATCCGCGCTGCCACCGCGCCCGTGACGATTCCATGGGCATTGCTCGCGAGATGGCCCAACTCAAAGTTCCCGATATGCGGCGTGATCAGAATCGAGCCTTTCCCCACAATGCATTTGTCATGGTATTTTCGCTGTTCCGTATCACTGAATTCCACATATGCCGTAATATGTTCCTGCCGCGCCAGGTACCAGACGAACTCGAGATAGCTGCGGCACACATTCTGAAGAGATCGCCGCGCCACGGCCTTCCGGCGACGGTCATTCCAATCGGGAAAGGCGATGGCCAGATTCGCCACAACCAGCTTGCGTGCCCACGGCATGCAGTAAATCAGAACGCCGATGGATCGCGCCAGCATGTGGTTCACGGCCAGGGGCAGAATCTGGACGAGTGGAAAACAGACGGCCGTCAAGATGTTGACAACCGGCGTCAGAAATCGACGGCGAATGCGCTTGGACGCCATGGGAGCAAGGAAGAAAGAATGGATGGGTGGATGGAAACTCGAAACCGGGTACTTGTTGTAGCGTAGCAGCCTGCCCGCCTATGGCGGGGAAATCCGCTTCGGGCAGAGAACTGGAAACTTCGCGACTGGATACCGACTCCACAAACGCCGAGCCGAGGGTACCATCCCGAAGCCACCGTAGCGGCGAAGGATTCGCTTCTCGAGTCTCGCAGCGCTCGACGATCCGCCGCTCGAGCCCGTGGACATGCGGTGATCCCCCACCGCCGGCAGCCACCGTAGGCGGCAAAGGGTTGCCGCCTCTCCATCCCTCACGCCTCACGCTTCACGCCTCGCGAATCTACGGTTCGCGGACGGCGGCGTCTCGGCTTCGGCAGGAACCGGCAGCCGTCCTCCTGGCGATACACGCCCTGGCTGAAGAGCAGCGGCCCAAGCGCCGCCGCGGCGATGTTCTGAACGAGATGAAGGTGGTTTTCCGGCGAGCCGTGGTTGTTCGCTGCCTGCGACACCACTGTCGCGGTCAGGTCCTGCGCGATCCAGATCAGTCCCCAACCATCCGCCAACTCATACGGATGGACCATGCGTTCCGGAACCGCGAGATAGAGAACATCTGCCATCCTTGCGTTGCGGATCTTCTCGAACCGCGTGCCTTTGTAAAGCGCCGTTTCGATCTTCTTGATATCGGCGTGAACATCGTGGTATACGGATTTCTGCGTACGGTAATAGTGCCATTCGCTGTACTCTTCGAACAGTGTCGCGGTCTCCCTCAAATCCGGTTCCGTTACCCGAATATCCGCCTGCAGATTCTGACGTGTCTCCTTTAATTCGCGTAATCGCGGCAGCAGATCCGAGGACTTGGTAAAGTCCGGCCAGCATTCCTCCCGACGCCGGCGACATTCGACAATGACAGTCTCGTTCGGCGTCAGCAGCTTTGTCGGGCCGACAGTGCCTCGATTGCGAATCGGCCGATTCCAGAACGCCGCCACATCCGCCTTGAAACGGGGAATCCGGGTCGGCACCTTTATGGCCATCCCGGGCGCCTTTGCGGTAACGAGCCATGCCAGGACGGCGCGGTGGATATCCATCGTTCTCAGGGACGGAATATTTTCGCTGGTCGCCGCCGGCACGTCGACCAGCGAAAAATCCAAATTCAATAATAGCTGCTCACTCATTCGATGATTTGGTGACTGTTGACTGAGCGCGAAACGGGCAGCTTAATGTGTGACAGGAATCCTACCATCCGAATGAAATCATCATTTCGACGAACAACACAAGTATGTTTTCGGGAGCGTCAAGTTTGGGCCCTGAACCCAAATTCCTGTGAACGGCTACGATGTCGATGACTGATCATGCACCATCGACGAATTGCAGCGCCGGCGGCGGCATTCGGCGCGCTCCCGGAATATAGTCTCATGGCTGCGTATGGCTAATGACGGCCGAATATTTGTCGCTGCATATCCTCTCATTTAGGCTTGCCATAATCTATAACCACGGCTAAGATGAGAACTCATTAAAAGATTATTCACCATGGCACTGAAGTTTTACAATACCCTGACACGCACCCTGGAAGAATTCGTCCCGATCGCGCCCGGCAAGGTCGGGCTCTACACCTGCGGTCCGACGGTCTACAATTTCGCCCATATCGGTAATTTTCGCGCCTACGTCTTTGAGGACCTTCTGCGGCGCGTGCTGAAATTCTACGGCTACGACGTCAATCAGATCATGAATCTCACCGACGTCGATGACAAGACTATCCGCGATTCGCGCGCGGCCAACATGCGGCTCGAGGCGTTCACGAAACAGTATATCGATGCCTTTTTCGAGGATGTCGATACGCTCGGCATCGAACGCGCCGAGGCCTATCCCGCCGCTACCGACTATATTCCCGAGATGATCGAGCTGATTCAAACATTGATCGACAAGAAATCCGCCTACGTCGGCGATGACGGCTCCGTATACTATGCAATCAGTTCGTTCCCGGAGTATGGGAAACTGGCGCGCATCGATTTGGCCGGGCAACGGGCCGGCGCCCGCATCAAAGCGGATGAATACGCCAAGGACTCCGTTGCCGATTTTGCCCTCTGGAAGCAAAGGGATGAGGCCGATGGCGACGTCGGCTGGGACAGCCCATGGGGTCGCGGGCGGCCCGGCTGGCACATCGAGTGCTCGGCCATGAGTATGAAGTATCTCGGGGATCATTTCGATATTCATACCGGCGGCGTCGATAATATGTTCCCCCACCACGAG
>CAUZRT010000003.1:0-35454 GCA_963582235.1 Lentisphaeria bacterium | reverse complement strand
ACGCATTCATCAAAGTCCTGCAGTCGAATGTGAGCTAATTGATTGGGGACTCGGGATTGGGATCCCCAAGCCGCAATCCCCAAACTCAAATCCCCAAACTCAAATCCCCAAACTCAAATCCCCAAACCCAAATCCCAAACCCAAATCCCAAACCCAAATCCCAAATATGGGTCTTGTCGCATCCATTCTATTTGATGTTCTGCTCTTTATTGTTTGGCCGGCGCACTACATCTATAATCAGTTTCTTCTTGGTGAACAGAAGTACCGGCGGCGAAAACTGAGAATGCTTGACTCCCAGATCCGATATCGCTGGCGTTGGGATCGGGACGTACTCAGCGCGCAAGAGAACGAAAGACTGATGGGAATGGCCGAACGAGTCCAGACCGTGCAGGAGAACCTGGATGATGTTGAGAAAACCGAGGAGTTCGTCGCCCGCTCCCTGAAGCAGCTCGACAACATCAAGCCGCGGAACAAATGGACAGTTGTCAAGGAATGGCTCGAGTTGATCATCGTTGTCTTCGGCGTCGTCATGGGCGTTCGTGCCCCGTTCGTACAGCCATTCAAGATTCCAACCGGCAGTATGCAGCCGACGCTGTCCGGGATCCAATTCACCCCATGCGATGAGGGCGAGGCCAACGTCAATGTGGTCAAGCGTCTGTTGAACTACGTCAACCTCTCGCGACGTTACACCGACGTGGTCATCAGGGAAGATGGCAAGTTGAAGTACGCCAAAACGCGCAACCCCTTCTTCTTCTTCCCGTATACGAATGTCCGGATCGGGGATCAGAATTACAAACTGCCGGGCCCCAGGGATAACGTGTTGCGCTACATCCGTCGCCACCGGCTGAACTACTTTCCGCTTGCTGATCAGAAATACTTCCGCAAGGGTCAAGTTCTGGCGCGCGGCTACCTGGAACTGGGCGATCATCTCTTCGTCAATCGGGTCTGGTATAATTTCGTCGAGCCCAAACATGGCGATATTACTGTTTTTACGACTGCCGGTATCCGCGACAAGAACAACCACAAACTTCGCGGCCAGTATTACATCAAGCGGCTTGTCGGCCTGCCGGGAGACCAGCTGAAAATCGCCAATCGTAAACTGTACATCAAGGCGCCCGGGGACACAGAGTTTAAATTGGTGGGCGGCGCTGTACAACGCGCGTTCGACCGCATTTACAGTTTCAAGGGCGGCTATCGCGGTTACAGCAATCCCGATCCAAAGCGGACCAATGCACAGTACCTCACGGGTCCCGATGATGTCTTCGAATTAAAGCAAGATGAATATTTTCTGCTCGGCGACAACAGTGAGAACAGTGCCGACAGCCGCTTTTGGGGCGTGGTCCCGCGCCGCAACATCGTCGGGCGCGCAACCTTCGTCTATTGGCCCTTTTCCCGCCGTTGGGGGACTTCCGATCGCGTGGAACCCGAAAATTTCCCCTCACTGCCCACCAGCGACATTGGGATCTTTTATTGACGGTGTGTAACCACTCAGGGGGACGGGGGACGGGGAAGATTCGTCCACCGTATATCGCATGCTCACGGAAATTACCTTTGCAGATGTCGCGTTAGACGCTGGAACTCGGCTGCGCCCATCCACCTTCTACCTCAATAGCTACGACAGGGTAATGCCCTAATGGCTGGAAGCCGGTCGGCCCCCGATGCGATACAATGGATCAGGCTATAACGACAGACTTGTACACCGGCGATCACGCATGCCGATCCGCACGGCTCACGGTTGACCGGACTCTTGGTCGCGGGCGCGGCGCCACCGCGCGTCTTGTGACCGTACGCTACGAATCGGGTGATACGGCGTCATTCATCGAAAAGGTGTTTCGGCCGAGGTTCCTTATAAGTCTGGTAATACTGGCTCTCATTTCAATCACCGTTCGCGTACCGGTATGCTCAAGCGGCTATTGTCGTTGCATTATTACCGTCATCGGGCGGCTGTTTTTACGCGGCGACGGTGATGCGGCGCGCGCCGCAGCCGATCCCTCACCGGCATTGCCAAGCGTGTCAACGATGCTGATGCCGAAGGCAGCGAACCGACCGCAATCGACGATCGGCGGACCAATCCCGACATTGATGGACTGATTCTTCAGATACGGTCGCGCTACGATCGGGATGGGTGAAAACGGCATACGGATTTCGTGTTGATTGCCGCCGCCTGGACGCAGATTTACTTTTCGTCCTTTAGCAGTATAGGAGTTGCACGTAGTTAAGCAATCGGAACCAATCAACCGGCTGGAAAAAGAGTCATTACTATGAGTATTTCAAAGATCGCGACAGAAACGGCACCGGCCGCCATCGGTCCGTATTCGCAGGCGGTAGCAACCGAGGATCTGGTGTTTGTTTCGGGACAGATTCCACTGGATCCGGCGACCGGCGAGATCGTCGGTGTCGACATTAAGTCACAGACGCGACGAGTGCTCGATAACCTGCAGACAATCCTCGAAGCGGCCGGCAGCAGCCTTGAACGGGTCGTCAAAGTCGAGCTGTTTCTGAAGGACATGGGTGACTTTGCGACTATCAACAGGATTTACAGCGAGTATTTTTCCGGGGAAGTGCCGCCCGCGCGTCAGGCCATCGAAGCGGCGCGCCTGCCGAAGGACGTGCTCGTCGAGATCTCCTGCATTGCATGCCGGTAGTTGGGAGTTGGCGGAGGGGGTGGGATTCGAACCCACGGTGGACCGAAAAGCCCACGACGGTTTTCAAGACCGTTGCCTTAAACCACTCAGCCACCCCTCCTTGTAGTTAAGGAATTTTTGCAGCCATCTGCGCCCCCATCCGGATTTTAGGGACCTCCCGCGCTTACCCGCCAGGCTGATCCGGATACTCTTCGAGCAGAACGCGGGTCCAGGGTCTGGTATCGCTTGGACCCAACCCCCGCGCCCGGCATTGTGTGCGATCAATCGCTCATCCGGTTCGGCACAACTGCCTATGTAGAGTTTGTCGTGACTAATACTGTATAAGACGTAGACGTAATACATCTGACTCATGGGTGCCGGGCCCACGACGGTTTTTCGCGTGATGCCGCAACGCGGCACATCGGATCACGTGGCAAGACCGTTGCCTTAAATCCCGTGATGCCCATACGGGCAAACGGGACTTTCAGCCACTCAGCCACCCCTCCTGTAAACGCCGATTACGAGGGCGGGGAACCACCCGGGGGGGGGTTGCTCAATTCGCGAAATTGCCCGGCAGGGCGCGCATGGCACCGGTGCTGATGCCGCCGTCAATGAGGATGATCTGCCCGGTAACATATTCGCTGGCATCCGAGGCGAGGAAGACGACGCATCCATCCAAGTCATGCGGCTGTCCGGGCCGCTTCAGCGGTATGCGATCCGTGATATAGGTGACCCAATCTTCATCCTCGTACAGAACCTTGTTCTGTTCCGTCTTGAACCATCCCGGCGCCAGACAGTTGACGGTGATGCCGGACGGCCCCCACTCGTCGGCCAGACTCATCGTCAATTGCTTGACGCCGCCGCGGCTGGCACAATACGGGGCCAGCCCCCCGCACCCGAAGACCGAGGTCACGGACCCGACATTGATAATGCGCCCGTAGCGACGCGACAGCATTCCCCGCACCACGGCCTGAATTGTGAAGAACATCCCCCGCAGGTTCGTGTCGAGAACGAGATTCCAATCGTCCCAAGTGATGTCGTCGGACGGTTTACGAACATTGCAACCGGCGTTATTGACGAGGATGTCAATCCGGCCGTACGCCGCCTTTGCCTCGGCCGCCATGCGCTGAATGCTGTCGTAGTCCCGCACATCCAGAGCCAGCGGCAACGCCTTGCGACCGAGGCTCTCGATTTCGCTCCGGAACGGTTCAAGCGTATCCTTGCTGCGACTGGTAATGACAAGATCGGCGCCCGCACGCGCCAGGGCCCGGCCGAAGTACTGCCCAAGACCACGACTGGTACCGGTAACGATTGCGACTTTGCCTGTCAGATCGAATGGATTATCCGGCATTGTATGCCCCCGCAACGGTCCTCTCTGTTTCCTCTCTGTCGTCGTCGTTGACGCCGGCAGCCGAAATCACCGCCTTCCGGTTCGGCCGTATTATCGAGAACTTTGATATACGGATTTCCATCGGAAAGGTTTAGCCTTGTTCAGGCGCTTGATTCGTACGTTGAGCTTAATGGCAGGGCATTCGTCCTCGAAACCTTCGAAGTTCCAACCGTTGGGAAACCGCCTGCACTGCAGCGGCTTGGCGTCGTTAATGGAACAGGTGTTCTGGTCTTCGAGAAATATGCAGGAACCGTCCGGCTTCTCCGTCAGCGTCAGTCCCGTGCGATCACTTGTCAGCTCCGTGTACCTGTCAATGATTTCGGCGCGCGACATACCGAGGTAATCGGCGATCTGTTCGATATCTGAATCTGTCAGCCGGACATCGCCGGGCCAGCGGCAGCAGTTGCCGCAGCGTGTGCAGATGTAAACAGGGCTTTGGGTTTTGGGCATAGCGTGTTGCTCAATCCGGCTGTTCCACGGGCGCCGGTGCGGAGCCGCTGAAGCTGAGAATTCGCAGTTCGACGGCCAGATGCGAGATCACGCCCGCTTTTTCCTGCAAGTCCCGGACAATTTTCTGCTGCATGGCATCCTTCTGCGCGGCCAGGTTAGTTCCCCGGGCGAAGTCGATATCAACAGAAATGATGTAGCCGCCCTTGCGCGAGTATACGTGCACCTGCTTGACGGCGATGCCGGCGAATTCCTCGAGACTTTGTATGACGAATTCTCTCGCCGCTTTGCGATTGAGGAGCACGCATCCGTGTTCTCCCTTGATCTCGATGGACGTTTGACAGCCGCTGCGGATCCGCCGCAACAGGGCGAACAGCAAGACGACAATGATGGCGACCACAAAACCGCCGACAAAGCCGTAGAGAAAGCCATGGGACAATACAATCGATGTGATCTGGTCCAAGGCAGCAGGTTCGTTTGTCGTTTCCATGCGCCTCCAAACGGGATCGTGAAACCCCAGTCTACTTCTCGTCGTCCGTTTTCTCGACTTCCTCTTCGGACTCCTCCTCGGAGTCCAGGTTCTGGACAATCACATTGACGCTGGAAACCTGCTGGCCGGTCAGTTCCTCGATATACTTGTGGCAGATATTCTGAACGTTGGTGGCGACCGACGGTACATGCTCTCCGAATTTGATAATAATATGCACCGTAATACACACCTTGTTGTCCTCTTCGAATTCGACGCGTAGCCCGCGGTCATGGCCGCGTTTGCCGAACATTTCGGCGAGTCCCCCGACAATACTCGTACCGGCGAGACGGGCGACGCCGGGAACCGACAGGGTATACGACTTTACCACTGCCGCGATCACGTCTTCCGAGATCTGAATGTTGCCGAACCCGTTGCTATGCGTCATGGTGTGCGTAGCCAACTCCTTCTTTTGTGGTTTTCGTTTGCTGGTTGCCATGGTGATCTCCCGAGAAACTTAAGATTAGGGATTGGGGATTAGGGTTTGGGGATTGGTCGCATCCGGACACAGGTTGGACTGCACTGAATATAGACAGTCCGACCCCTGAGTTTCTGTCACTCACAAGCCGCCGGCTAGGCGCGCGGTTCAGATGCTCCGTAGGTGCTTAGACGTTGGACACGCGAAGCGCCACTTTTTTCGCGGGACACGCCAAAAAACTCATGGCGGCGCGGTTGTAATGCCGTCGGCCAGAATCTGCTCAACCGTACCCGTATCGTACTCGCCGCGGATGAAGTCCTGTCGGAGCAGGATCTGCTGTTGGAACGGAATCGTCGTATGGATCCCTTCGACAAGGAACTCACTGAGGGCGCGCCGGCAGCGAACGATGCACTCGGCGCGGTTCTTGCCGTGCACGATGAGCTTGCCGATCATGCTGTCGTAGTACGGCGGAATGATATAGCCGCTGTAGACGTGCGAATCAATGCGGACGCCCAGGCCGCCGGGCGGACAATAAAAGGACACCAGTCCCGGGCACGGCGTGAATCCGTTCTGTGGGTTTTCCGCATTGATCCGGCATTCGATGGCGTGCCCGTTCAGCTCAATATCGTCCTGCGTATAACCGAGCGGTTCACCGGCAGCGATCCGGATCTGCTCCTTTACCAAATCGATACCGGTCACCATCTCCGTCACCGGGTGTTCGACCTGGATACGAGTGTTCATCTCCATAAAGTAGAACTGTTTGTCCGGCGTCAAAATAAATTCAACCGTCCCGGCGTTGGTATAATCGGAGACCTGGGCCGCGAGCACGGCGGCTTGCCCCATATCGGCGCGCAGGGATTCGTCAAGGGCAGGGCAAGGAGACTCTTCGATCAGTTTCTGCCGGCGCCGCTGAATGCTGCAGTCACGCTCACCGAGATGGACAACATTACCGTGTTCATCAGCCATGATCTGGATCTCGACATGCCGCATCTTTTCGATGAACTTTTCGATATATATCTCAGAACTGCCGAATGATCGTTCGGCTTCGCGCCGGCAGGAATGGAAGCCCTGGATGAGGCTGGCATCGGTGTGGGCGACACGGATTCCGCAGCCACCGCCGCCCGCCGACGCCTTGATGACGACCGGATATCCGAGATCGTGGGCGATGGCCAGAGCTTCCGTTTCGTCGGCGATGATGCCGTCGCTTCCGGGCGTCACCAGCACACCGGCCGCTCGCATGATGCCCCGCGCCTTCGATTTGTCGCCCATGGCAGCAATCTGTTCTGCTTGAGGACCGATAAACTTGATCTTGCATTCCCTGCAAATGCGGGCGAACTTGGCATTTTCAGCCAGGAACCCATAGCCGGGATGGATGGCGTCGATATCGCAAATCTCGGCAGCAGTCAGGATGCGGTCGATGCGCAGATAGCTGTCCGTGCTTTCGGGACTGCCGATGCAGACATGCTGATCGGCGAGTTGGACTGGCAGCGTGTCCTCATCCGCCTGCGAGTAAACAACTACCGTGCGAATGTTCAACTCCCGGCAGGCTCTGATGATCCGCAGGGCGATTTCCCCGCGGTTGGCAATCAGTATCTTCTTAAACATAGGCAGACGGCCACCTACTGCGGTTCAATCGCAAAGAGCGGTTGGCCGAATTCGACTGGCTTGCCGTTCTCGACGAGGACCTCGCAGATGGTGCCCTTCTTGTCGGTGGTAACTTCATTCATCTGCTTCATCGCCTCAACGATGCAGACAACCTGTCCGACCTCGACATGATCGCCGATGTTGACGAAGGGATCCGCGTCCGGGGAGGGGGCCCGGTAGAATGTTCCAAGTACCGGTGATTCGATGCACTCGCGGTGGTTATCGGCGGCCGTCGCGGCGGCGGCCGCTTGAACCGGCGCCGCAACTGGCAGCGGGACTGGCGCCACGATCGGCGGCTGAGTAGCGACGGGCTGCATATTCGGGATCGCCGTCACCAACGCTGTTGCGGGGCCTTCGTGGCTTCGCTTGCGTTTTATGGTCAAAGTAATGTCGTCACATTTTATGTCGAATTCGGTAAGATCATGCTCGGCCATGAGCTCGACGATCTTGGCAATTTCCTTCAGATTCATCCTCACGCTTCTCCCTGTTTGCTCAAGTACCGGTGCAATGCGCGTAGCGCCCACTCATATCCGTCCGGACCCAGACCGCATATCTGGCCGACACAGACAGGCGCCAAAAACGAGTGTTTGCGAAACTCCTCGCGGGCGTGGACGTTACTGATGTGGACCTCGATGCTCGGCAGTTGGACTGCCGCAATGGCGTCCGGGATGGCGACGCTGGTGTGGGTGTAGGCAGCCGGATTGATGACCATGCCGTCAAACTGACCGGCAGCCGCACCGATCCAGTCCACCAATTTCCCTTCGTCGTTGCTCTGACGGAAATCGATTTGCAGACCCAGTTCAGCGGCCGTTTTTTCCAGGCGATCCTTGATCCAGTCCAGATCTTTATTCCCGTATATGCTCTTTTGCCGCGTGCCCAGCAGGTTAAGATTCGGGCCGTTCAGTACGAGAATTCGCATTGGATGATGCTCGGTAGGCGGTCCGGGATCGATTCAAACCGGAACCGTCATTTGGTTATACAACACCAGAGGCAACCAATAACGAGCGGCAAAGAATCAACACTGGCCGGAAGAGAAACCGGGTGTCCTAAGACTTGCGATTCCAATTTGACAGTTACACTCCTGCGTCCTTAAGTATATCATTACCGCAATGGAAAACAAACACCAGTGGGTGCCGCCGCCATGAATGTCAGGTTGGCCGCCATGATGACGGACAGCGAACGCCGACAGCGAGATATCGCGGTGTGTGCTCATCGCGGTGATCGCATGCGGGCCCCCGAAAACACGATCAGCGCCATGCGCGCCGCGATCGAGCTCGGGGTGGATGCCGTCGAATTCGATATTCGCATGAGCCGGGACCGACAGATCGTGGTCATTCACGACGCCGATCTGCAACGATGTTCGGATGGACACGGCCCGGTCCATGAGCGGTCGCTCAAAGAGCTGCGGACCCTCGACGCCGGCGCCTGGTTCGCGCCCCGCTTCCGCGGCGAACGGATCCCGACATTGCCGCAGGCGCTGGCACTGGTACGTGGGAAGGCCCTGCCCATGATCGAGATCAAGTGCGACCCCGGCATCTATTCCCGCGAACTCGAAGACCTCCTGCTTGACGATCTGGACGCGGCCGGAATGCGGTATTCCGTTGTCCTCCACAGCTTTGATCCGGGCATCATCGATCGCCTGCATCGATCGGATTCGCGGCTGGTTCTGGGCACCACAGCGGCCGAACCCGGCGACCCGCCGCCATGGGTCGCCGGGTTTCACCCGGAAGCCGGAATGGTGACCCGGGAACTTGTCACGGCCTTTCACGGGCGCGGCCAGTGGGTGTGCGCGTGGACCGTGAATGACCGACCGGCTATGGAGAGTGCGATTCGCAGCGGCGTCGACGGCATAATGACGGATGACCCGAAACTGCTGCTGGATGTGGTGACGGAACCATCAACGGGCGGATCCCCATGAGCACGGCGAAGAGGGCGGATGAAAACGAAAAGGATAGCGTCCGGAAGCGGCTCTTTATTGTCGTTGATTTACCCGACCCGGTGGTTGACGAAGTCACCCGTATACAGAAGGAACTGGCGTCGCACTCATTGTTCAAGGGCCGGTTCACGAAACCGCTGAACCTGCACCTGACGATGAAGTTTCTCGGCGAGGTGTCGACCGGTGGCGTGGAACCGATTCGTGCGGCCCTGCGCGACGTTTCGCTGCCGCCGTTCGAGGCGGCTCTGGGGGAACTCGGTGTTTTTTCCGGTCACGGTCAGATTCGGATCGTCTGGATCCACATTGCCGGCGAACCGATCGTGGGCCTGCAGCGCCGCGTCGACTCGGCACTCTCTCCAGCATTCGAACCCGAGCGCCGGTTCATGAGTCACCTGACCATCGCCCGTGTCAAATCGATTGCCGACCGCCGCCGCCTTTTGCAGACGGTAGACGGTTTTGTCATGCCCAGCCTCGAATTCGCAGTCACGGAGTTCAAGCTCAAACGCTCGGTACTGTCGTCCGCGGGGCCAACGCACACGGACATCGACACCTACCCGTTGGTTTAGGCGCTTATGCAATTGAGGCCGATTACGAATGGATGGATGACGAATAGGTCGATATGGACAATTCGCGGATCATCCGGAATTCCTGCCGGCTTCCCAAGACCGCGGTCTGACCCGAACGAATGCCGAGAGACGCAACTGCAGCAAACATGAGAAGCCGGCATTCCACCGCAGGCGGATCCGTAAACGGTGAAGCCGGCTCGAATGAAAAGAAAACTCCCGACCTCACAAAGAGATCGGGCGCTCTCACTAGAGGAGACGGTGGCCACTACGATGTAGAACGCGGCCGAGGGAGGCCGAAGTACGCAATATCCGCGTTCTTCTCACGCCTATTTGGCCGAGGGAAGAATGCATAGAGCCGATCGGGATAGGGACGCCCCCTCACGGCACGCCCCTCCCACACCACCGTGCATGTGGCTCTGCACCCGGCGCTTCGACTATCCCGGCATCCATCGTGGGGCTGCCGTTGTCGTTGACTGTCTTACTACCCAGCCAAGCCGGTACTGGTAATTGCTCGGAAGCTGTGGCATGGTACTACGAGTACCGCTGATAAGCGGCTGGGGCCGGGCCGGCAGACAATCAGGCCGATCGAGGCAACGGCTAGTACGCCGCGCCTCAGCTGATTCGGTGGCCAAGCAGAAATACTCATGAAAATCGGCAAAGACAGAACTGACGACGTAGCGGCGCCCTCGCGGCGAGAAGATGAGGCACAACAGAAAAAGGAGGTACGCAATGGGAGAGAAAGGCAAGAAGGATAAGGAAAGGGCCCAGAAACAGAAGATGAACAAACAGGCAAAAAAGGAAAAAAAGAAGCTGGAGAATCAACAGAAAAGGACCCCTTGAAAGAAAGCATGGCGAGGTGTCCGCCCCACGTGTACGGTCGCACTTCGTCGTGTCCCTTGGTGGACCGGCCATGAAACTAATCCACCGTTTTTTCGCTGAGTCTGCGATACGCATACGTGAATCCCGTGCGGAAGCGATCAAGGGCAAGTTCAAGTCCCGAGTTCTGGCAGATGTTTCTGACGTCTGTGCGCCCGGTACCGTTGCCAATGGAGAGATATGGATATCTCACGCGGGTCGCATCACGTTCTCCTCTGACGTGCCTTCATCCCTATATCAGCGACTCCGGAATATCCTGGTTTCCCGCTGAAATTCGAATCAGTATCTGAAGCCGCAGCCTTGCAAGTTGGCATGTGCGTGTAATCTTGATTCGGCATGTTGACCAAGCGCATCATTCCCTGCCTCGATGTCCGCAACCGGGTCGTTACGAAGGGCGTCAAGTTTCAAAACAACATCGACCTCGGCGATCCGGTCGAGATGGCGGTGACATACAGCGACGGCGGCTGTGACGAGTTGGTGTTCTACGACATTACCGCGTCCGCGGAACGGCGTCCCATCGATATCGACATGGTGGCCGATGTCGCGCGCGCGATTCGCATCCCGTTCGCTGTCGGCGGCGGCATATCCGATCTGGACGACATGTACCGGGTTCTGCTCGCCGGTGCCGAAAAGGTCTCGGTCAATTCGCTGGCGGTGCGGAATCCGCCGATAATTGCCGAGGGCGCCAAGGCCTTTGGTTCGCAATGTATCGTTCTCGGGATGGACCCGGTGCGAACCGACGACACGGCGTCGTGCCCGAGCGGTTACGAAATAACCATCCGCGGCTTTCGTGAACACACCGGCATGGACGCCCTGACGTGGGCGAGGCAGGCGGAAGATCTGGGCGCTGGCGAAATCGTGGTCAATTCCGTTGATGCCGACGGTACGCGGGAGGGCTTCGAGCTCAACCTGACGCGGCTCATTGCGACCAATGTGCGTATTCCGGTCGTCGCCTCGGGCGGCGGCGGCACAACACAGCATCTCGCCGATGTCTTTCGTGTCGGCCAGGCCGATGCCGCCATCATTGCGAGCATGATTCATACCGGTGAGTACACTATTGCCGCCATCAAGAAGGATCTCATTGCCGCCGGTACGCCGATACGGAAGAAGTGGTGATTCACCGCCGGCCTCGGATTTCCGGAATTGTAGGGCGCGATTTGTTGCACCATCTTCGGTGTCTAATATTTGATTGGTAGTAGTCGGTCTATCACACCGTTTGGGTTACCGTGGATACCTGGAAGAAATTCGAACAAAACAGCATCACACACTCCGCCGCGCACCACCTGATGGCGATCGATTCGCTCATGAAGCAGTACGGCTACGCCCGGGTGTCTGATGTTGCCAGATATCTCGAGATCACGCGGGGCAGTGTGTCATTGACTATCAAGTCGCTCAAGTCACAGCATCTCGTGATACAGGATGAACATCGATTTCTTCACCTGAGTGCCGAGGGACAGCAGATCGCCGATACAATCCGGGCACGCCACGCTCTCATTGCCAGGTTTCTGACAGATGTCCTCGGAGTAGCGGATGAACAGGCCGATATCGATGCATGCAAAGTAGAGCACCTGCTGTCCGGTCAAACATCCCAAAGACTCATAAACGTGCTGCGCTTTACGGCGTCCGGTGTCCGGGAAGCGTCAGGCTTCATCCGCGCTCTCGGGGATTATGAAACCGTCTGCGACGAGAACGTTGAAGCTTGCCCGTACTGTGAATCCGAATGCCTGAGCCGGTTGGCGAGCCGGCCCATCACCGATCTTATGCCGAACCCTGAATCCAAACTTGACAGCAAATGAAAAGTCCTATCAATGTGGTTGACGAGCTGAATGGCATGTTGGCCGAGGAAGTCGAAGCGGCTGTGCGATACCTGTACTTGAAGGTGACCATGGAGTCGGATAACGGCGACGTCATTACACACCTGCAGGAGGCCTTCGAAGAGACCATCGAGCACGCCGAATGGCTGGCGGCAATGATTCGAGATCTGAACGGCGTCCCCCGACTGAGCGTCCGGGTGGACTGCGAGCAGCCGCCGGCGACGCCGGATGATGCCGTCCACGACGTTCTTACAATTGAGGAGGCAGCCCTGGAGGGCTACAGAGAGTTGCTCGAATTTGCTGAGCGTGACGGCGCGGAAGCGAAGGTTCTCGAGTTTCTCAGAAAGCAAGTGGAACTCGAGTCAGAACATGTCAATGAATTCCGCAGCCTGGAGAAGAGATGAGGTACCGCGCTGGGGTAAGAAGAATTTCCCACGGTTGCGCGATCAGAAGAGCTCATTCAGAAACCCTTGATTCCCTCGACCCGGCACGGGGCCTTCTCTCGGCCGTCAACGCTCGAGGCCATGCGGGCGCGTGCCACGCCACACAGTAAGAAGTAACCCCGTCGCCATCAGCACAGTGCCGATGGTCAATCGGGATGTCGGCCATGCAATCATCGCTTCGAAGTGCAAAGCGGTGACGCGAAAGAGGAAAACCACGAGTCCGATGAGGCCCGGGATCGCGAGCGCCTGTCTGTCTTACGCGGGTACCGGCTATGACAGAGGGCGATGGCGATGAGCGCCGCGGCGAGCTCGTACACCGTGAAGTCACGACTGCAGAGCCTGCCGATCACCCAGTCGTTTTCGTGGAATGGAATATTTGACGGAAAAACAGCAGGCTCAGCGGCACCAGCAGCAGGAGGTAACCGCCCCACATTGCGCACGTACCCCCCCCCGCGGCGAACGCAGATTGCCGACGGCCACCAGCGCGTATACGGCGCCGCTGGCCATCAGAAACAGATTCGTCGCTTCATCGGGCCAGCCATCCGCGGTGTGTCACCATTCCTCGGCGCCGTACCGGGCGAGCACTGTGAGAAAAAAGGCGGCCGGCAGGGGAAAGAAAAGGTAAACCGTATTGGCCCACTGCCGAATCCGTGCTTTCTCACAGGCCTCGGCAATCAGCACAAAGAGAGCCGCCATCATCATCCCAAAGATCTTGTTTCGCCCGAGCCCCATATGCTCCGAATCCAGCCATTCCTTGAGCCCGCAGAGTAGCAGGATTCCGCCGTAAAGCCCGTAAACGCCGAAGCCCGACCAGACAGCGAAAATGCGGGCGTTGCTTTGAAACAGCAGACCAGCACAGCAGCAAAGAAAAACCGCCAATATCTTTGTCAGCTGCAGGTGGATCGGCCATAGCGGGTACCAGGCGTAACCGTTGCCCATCGCTCAGAATGTGATAAGTGCGTGCGGCGGACGTATACCCCGGCCAACGGCCCGTCGTTGACGGCCTACGTTGAGGACGTTTGCTTTGACGGTACATCTCGATCGTGCGCGCGGCAATGCGGAGATAAAGAAGATGGTATCGATTCTCCGCTGTGCCAGTTATCGCCGGCCAAATGCCCCTGGGGCCCGGCAATCGCACGACCGGTCGACTGCACGATACAGTCAGGAAATTCGAGCAGCTTCTTGATACGACGTGAGGGGCATTGCGTAATTAGTGGCTGACCGATGTCCCCTGCCGTGCCACGCGGCGACTCTTGATCTATATTACCTGTTGTCCCCGATACAAAGCGGATTATATCGGCCAATGAAGACGTCCTATAACTGGCTCAAAGAATATGTTGAAACGCCCTGGTCGCCGCAGGAACTGGCGGCAAGGCTGACCATGGCAGGGCTCGAAGTGGAGAGCATCGAGACGATCGGTGATTTTCCGGACTCGATCGTCGTTGCAGAGATAGTTTCACGAACGCAGCATCCAAACGCCGACCGGCTCAGTGTCTGTGAAGTAAACGACGGCAGCAACGGCGGCGTATCGGTCGTCTGCGGCGCGCCGAACTGTGACGCCGGCCGTAAAGCGATTCTCGCCCATGTCGGCACCATCCTGCCGAACGGTATGGAACTGACCAAGGCAAAGATTCGCGGCGAGAGCTCGTACGGAATGCTGTGTAGCGAACGCGAGCTCGAGATTGGGGACGATCACACCGGGATCATGATTCTGCCCGAAGATGCGGTGATCGGCATGCCGCTCCGCGAGTACATGGGGACCGACACCGTCATTGATTGGGAAGTGACGCCGAATCGGCCTGACTGGTTGTCGCATCTCGGTATTGCACGCGAAATCGCAGCCTTGACCGGGACCGGTTTGCGCCTCCCGGATATTGAGCTTCCGGAAGCCGATCCGACCGCCATCGACAAGGAATTCAGCATCGAAGTCGCCGACCCTGACCTCTGTCCGCGCTATATCGGCCGGCTCATCAAGGACGTGCGCATCGGGCCGAGCCCGGAATGGATGCAGAAATATCTGCGCGCCGTCGGGCTGCGGCCGATCAGCAGTGTTGTCGATATCACCAATTTCGTGCTGATGGAATGCGGGCAGCCGCTGCACGCGTTCGACTGCCGAAAACTGGCGGGCTGCCGGCTCATCATCCGGCGTGCCGTCGACGCCGAGACGATCCGTACGCTCGACGGTCAGGAACATGGCCTTTCGCGCGACAATCTGTTGATTGCCGATAGCGATGGCGGTGTCGCGTTGGCCGGTGTGATGGGCGGCGAAAACAGCGAGATCGAGGACTCGACGCAGACGGTGCTCCTCGAAAGTGCGGCCTTTGACGCCCGAAATATCCGTATGACGTCGAAACGGCTGGGCCTGTCGACTGACTCGTCCTATCGCTTCGAGCGCGGTACCGATGTGGAAATGGTAGAATTCGCCAGTGCCCGGGCGGCGAAGCTGATATGTCAGCTGGCCGGCGGCACATTGGCATCGGGAAAGTTTGATGTCCGTACCGCGGCCTACCACGCACCCGAAGTCGTCTGCCGTTACGACCGGGTTGCACGCATGCTTGGCGTAGCCATCGAACCCGACCGTGTGCGTGCCATCCTGAGCAACCTGGGAATGACAATCAAGACCGCCGGCGGCGACAAATGTGTTGCGGCGATCCCCTCGTTTCGCCTAGATCTGACACGGGAGGCGGATCTCATCGAGGAGGTCGCCCGCGTCCATGGGCTGGACACGATTCCATCGTCCATGTCGGCGTCGATTCTCGGCGGCGAAAGGACCGACGACGCCTATTACGCCGATGAAAGGGTCCGTAATGAGTTGATCGAGTTGGGGCTTTTCGAATGTATGTCCCAGAGCCTCACCGGGGCCCGCGAAGCGGCGACCGGCACCGGCTTTGACAGTGACGAGCTGATTCCGCTGGAAAATCCCCTGAGCACCGAAGTCGCGGTCATGCGGCCGTCCCTGCTCTCCGGGATGCTGCGCACGGTGGCGCACAACATCGCCCATGGCAACAGCGATCTGGCTCTGTTCGAACTCGGCCGTGTCTATTGCCACAGCGATGCGTACACCGAAGAGCGGCAAGAGGCGTGCATCGCACTGACCGGTCGTCGGCATCCGGAAAGGTATTCCGACGAGAAAACGGAAGTCTATCAGTTTTGCGATCTGCGCGGCCTCCTCGAAGATTGGATGGCAAGGCGCCGGACCGGCAGCTATGTGATCCGGCCCACGGAGCATCCCGCGTTACGTCCGGGCATCTGCGCCGAACTGGCTGTCAACGGTAAGTCGGCCGCCGTTTTTGGCTGCATCGCCGACACGCTCGTCGCCGATATGCGTATTGCCAATCCGCTTTTTCTGGCCCTTGTTCAGATCGATGTTTTATGGGCAAGCGAATCAGAGCCGTCACGGTATCGGTCGCTGCCGCAGTTTCCGGCCACCAACCGCGACGTCTCGTTCGTCACCGCCGAAGGGCTATTGCATCAGCAGGTGCTCGATGTCATCAACGGCACAAGAATCGACATTTTGGAAAAGACCGAGCTTTTCGATGTGTTTCGAGATGACAAAACGCTCGGCCCGAATCGGAAAAGCATGGCCTACTCGCTCACCTTCCGGTCGTCGGAAAGGACGTTGAAGGATGAGGAAGTGAACGATGCTCACGAAGCTCTGAAGGCCCGCCTGGCGCAGGAACTGCCGATCGAGATTCGGTAGCATTAGAAAACGTCGTACACGACGTTTTCTAATTAAGTTTCGCTCATCACCGCATCGGCGATGGCGGCGACAAACATTGGCGCTGTGTTCATTGATTCTGTTCGGATGAGCGCCAGGCCGTTGTGCTCAGCGATCGCCCGCGCTTCGATATCAAGGTCATAGAGAATCTCGACATGGTCACAGACAAAGCCGATGGGTGCGATGAGTACAGTGTCGTAGTTTTGGCGCCCGAGATCCGGAATCACGTCCTCGATTAGCGGCCCCAGCCAATCCCCGCCGTCGACGCCGGCGCTCTGATACGCAAGCATCCAATCAAGCCCATCGAATCGAGCTGCGATGGCTTGGGCGTTGCCGAGAAACTGGTCCTGATACGGATCACCAGGATCGAGGTAGCGCGCCGGCAGGCTGTGGGCCGAGAAGACCGCCTTAAGCTTCTGATTCTTCCAGTCCGGCACGGTCGCAAGTGCATCCGCGACCGCCGCCGTCTGTGCGTCCAGCAAGGACGGCTGGTCCCACCACGTGTCGACATACCGAAAGCAAATGGGATCGGCCAGCTCACTATTGGCAGCCGCGATCGCCTGCCAGTAGCGGCTGATGCTAAGCGCCGAGTAGTGGGGCGCCATGACGATGGCAACCGCCTGACGAACACCGGCAGCCGCCATTTTGGATACGGTCTCGTGAATGCGAGGCTGCCAATGGCGCATTCCGGTATAGACCGGCACGTCGAATCCACGGTCTCGCAGGACCGCAGCGGTGGCTTGTGCCTGGGCAACCGTGATGCGGTAGAGGGGGGATGCACCACCGATCCGGGCGTAGCGGTCTTTGATTTCGGCAACCAACCCGGGTGAAGTCGGGCGGCCGCCGCGGATATCCAGCAGGTATGCCTCAATATCGTCGAGGGATTCGGGACTGCCGTAGGCGAGTATCAGGACTGCAGATGGCGGGCTCATAGCGGCAGAATAGTGTCGTTTGAATGGGATAAAACCAAAGCGCCGCGGGCAATCGCTCAGCGAACAGCGAACTCGTATACCGCTCGCCAGCGGCAGCGGATCCGGTCCATGGGGGAATGGAACGCGGAAGTGAGCTGCAGCCGCCGACGGCCGGCGGCTCACGGATCGCTGCATTGATGCCAACTCGGCTAGTGATTGATCGCGCGAATTACTCCGTCAGCCGACGGATCAGCTCAACTGTCTGGATCGCCTCCAGTCCGCGTTTCCGAGCCCGGACGTTCTGTATCGCGTGAGGGACGTTGTCGCAACGCGACTCGCGTCGTCCTCGTCCTCGATTCCTATTGCTTCATTTTAACGTCCGAAGATCGCGCTGACGCGCTCCGAGGACGAGGACCGTCCCGACTCTTGCGGATCGGGACTGGGGACAAGGATCCGCCAGCCGGCGGACTGAAAGGCGTCACTCAGCACCCGCATTCGTTAATCCTGGCTTGAGAGAACATTCCGACCCCACTCATGCCCCCATCGTCCCGTTGCGCGTGTACTCGTGAACGAAATTGACCAGCTCGTCGACAGCCTCGACCGGGGTTTCCTTGGTGACGCCGTGGCCGAGGTTGAATATGTGGCCGTTACGGCCCTTGACGTCGTCCAGGATGCAGGCGGCCTGGCGTCGCACTTCAGCCAGCGGCGCCTGCAGCACGGCCGGGTCGAGGTTTCCCTGCAACGCCAAGTCGTCGCCGACTTGAGCCCAGGCATCGGAAAGGGAAATTCGCCAGTCGACGCCCAGGACATCGCAGCCCGCCTGCTTGAAGAGCGGCAGATAACCCGCGGTGCCGGTCCCGAAATAGATAACCGGGATCGTTACGTCCATTTCTTTAATTTCCCCTATAACACGGCGGACGTGCGGCAGCACATATTCATGATAATCATGCGGACTGAGCACGCCGGCCCATGAGTCAAACAGCTGAATCGCCTGGGCGCCCGCGGCAATCTGGCAGCGGGCGTAATTGGCAACCGCCGCGGCCAGCTTTTCGAGCAGCCGGTGCCACATTCTGGGCTGGTTATAGAGCAACCGCTTAACCGATGCGAAGTCCTTACTCGAGCGTCCCTCGACAGCATAACATGCCAAAGTAAACGGCGCCCCGGAAAAGCCAATGAGCGGCACTTTACCGGCAAGCGATTGGCGAACGCTGCGGATAGCGCGCATGGTGAAGTCGAACGCTTCATCCGCCGCCGGTATGGCCAGGGCGTCGATATCGGCCGACTCCCGCAGCGGGTTGTCAATGACCGGGCCGTTGCCCTCGACAAACCGAAGACGCAATCCCATTCCTTCCAGAAGCGGCAGGATATCGGCGAATATAATGGCGGCATCGACCTCGAAGGCGTGCACCGGCTGCAGCGTAATCTCGACGGCGAGATCCGGATTCTTGACCAATTCGAGAATCGAGTATTGCTGTTTGAGCCGCTGATATTCGGGCAGATATCGACCGGCCTGACGCATCAGCCAGATCGGCGTCGCGTCCGTTGGCTGCCGGCGGCAGGCTCTCAAGAATCGATCGGCACGTGCCATGAAGCGGCATTCCTGAAGGATGACGTGAGCCTGAACCCTCTCATGCTCACGGATGGGCGATGTGCACGGATACGATGCCGTCCGTGACTTTTACATCGTACACCGGCACCGGTGTTTCGGTGATACTCCCAGGCTGCGCGGCGCCGGTGATAAGATCGAATGTCGCATGATGCCATGGACACGAGATCGTCGGATGCCCCGAGCCGTCGGTCTCGCCATTGCCGATGCGGCCGAGCCGACCGTGGCACAGCGGGCCGCGCGAATGCGGGCACCGATTGTCGACGGCAAAAATTCGACCGTCAATATTGAAAAGGGCAAGCTGGCGCGAGCCGGCAAAAACGAGCTGCGGTTGCCCGGCCGGAATCTCGTCGAGCCGCGCAATGCTGACCCAGCCGTCACCCTCACTTTCGCCCGCGGCAATCTGCACCGGCTCGCCGCCGAGGCTGTCGAGCATTTCCGGCAGACTGCACGAGATACAGGTAAATGTCGGTGTGTCTTTGAGGGTGTAAGCGCTGGCCTCGGTCTCGCGCAACTCCATGACAAGATTGAGAAAATCGCCCGCATCGTCGGTCTCGAACGCAACCACAAACTCCTGATCGTCGAGGCCATAGGAATACGTAGTATTGAGACGGATATTCGGAAACTTTCGCCCCACCTGGATATGCTCATCGATCATCCGCTGCCGGGCGTCCATATCAAGCGCGTACCAAGCACGTGTCTTGACAAATGGGTAAACAAAAAGATAATTTCGCTCGCCCGGATCGATAATGAGTCGCTGCAGGTCGCCGTCCTCCTCGCCGGGGATGTCGTAAATGCTCCGCTTGGTCTGGGCGAAGTACGCGTGCGGCGTTGTCAAAAATTGTCCCAACCGCGTGTCTCGAATCTTTGTTTCGAACTGTTGGAATATGTCGGGCTGATAAGCAATCTGCCAAAGCAGGAAGTCGACATCGCCCCGGATGCCGACCAGCGAATACGACTTCAACAGCATCCGGCGGCTGAAGTTCTTGACCATGTCAATAAACCCTGCCTTGCTGTCCATCTGCTGCTCCGGCGGCAGCGACAGCCAGGTGCGGTCGAGCTTGTAAAAAGCAAACCGCACGAACTGCCGGGAATCAAATTCTCCGGCCGCAGGATCGCGGTTCGAATCGGCGTCGGCGGCCGCGGCGCTATTGCGCGAACTATCGGTCACAGTGCTCACCCTCCAGCATTTCAATAAATTACGGCACGCGCGTTGACAGGCGCTGTTACTGAATATATCCGTTGTAACGCGCGTTGGAAGTCAAATGAGTTGTCACCGCCGGCCACAGTGTGGGTATCGCTCGACGGGCCTATATTAACAATCTTATGGACCCTCTTGTTGAACAGTTACTTACAAACGACCGGCTCGAACGGTTTCGTAGGATCGCCGCGACGCGGCTGAATTGCCTGACACTACTCTCCGAGAATCTGACGGACCCGCACAATATCAGTGCATGCATCCGCAGCGCCGAGGCCTTCGGGTTGCCATCGGTGCATGTTGTTAGCCCGCGACCGTACGAAATCAACGAGCATGTGTCGCAGTACGCGGACCGTTGGCTCGATGTCCAATGTCACGATACCGCTCAGCGGGCCGTCGAGTCGCTGCGCGCCCGGGGCTTCATCTTGCTCGGCACCGTCCCGAATCCCGAAGCTCCGGCGTTCTCAGAAATTTCCCTGCCGGCCAAAATCGCGGTCTTGGCCGGCAACGAGGCGGACGGACTGAGTGATGAACTCCTCGCCGCCTGCGACGCATTCATCACTATTCCCATGTCCGGTTTTACGCCAAGCCTCAATATCTCGGTCGCCACGGCAATACTGCTGCAACATTTTTCGGCTGTCTACCGGCGCCGCCGCCGCGGCTGCTTCCTGCCCGCGGCGGAACAGGCGCGCCTGGTGGAGTGCTGGTGCCGCCGCGACGTTGAAACCAAGACCCGGGGACAGCTATCAATTTGATCGCGTTCTTTCTATTTTCATGGATTCGTATTAAATTATGTATTTTTTTGATCATACACGATCCGCTTACGAATGCCGTGACGGGATTTAACGGGGTCTGCAATTGACCAATTCACAGATGCGCCCCGGGAAATTACCGGCGGCTGCGGCAAGGCAGATGCATCAATATCGAACACACACCTGCGATGATTTGCGTCCTGAACACATCGGACAGACCGCGCGTTTGTCGGGTTGGATCCATCGCGTCCGGGATCATGGCGGGATTGTATTTCTCGACCTTCGCGACCACTACGGGCTGACCCAGATTGTCGTCCGGCCGGAACGCGAATTTTATGAAGACGTGCACCATTGGCGCCTCGAATCCGTCGTCTCTTTCACCGGCGAGGTGGTCCGGCGAGATCCAGAGACAGTCAATAAAAAGCTCGCCACCGGCGAAATCGAGCTGGTCGCCGAAACCATGACGGTATTGAGCCGCGCCGAGATCCTGCCGATCAGCGTCGCCGATGAGATGCCGTGCCCGGAGAGCACCCGCCTGCGTTACCGATTCCTGGATCTGCGCCGGGAGGCACTGCAGACCGGCATCCGTCTGCGATCGGCCATCATTGCAAGTATTCGCCGGCGCATGGTCGATCTGAGCTTCAACGAGATCCAGACGCCGATCCTGACATCAAGCTCACCGGAGGGCGCCCGCGATTTTCTTGTGCCCAGCCGACTGCATCCGGGTAAATTCTATGCGCTTCCCCAGGCGCCGCAAATCTTCAAGCAACTCCTGATGGTCGCCGGGTTCGACCGCTACTTTCAAATCGCCCCGTGTTTCCGCGATGAGGATTCCCGCGCCGATCGCTCGCCGGGCGAGTTTTACCAATTGGACTTGGAAATGTCGTTTGCCACCCAGGATGACATCTTCGGGGTCGTCGAAGCGGTCATGACAGGTGTCTTCTCGGAGTTCTCCGAAGACGCACATGTCGCGGCAGCGCCCTTCGTCCGGATTCCATATAAACAGGCACTGTTCGAATTCGGCAGTGACAAGCCCGACTTACGCAACCCGCTGCGCCTCATCGACGTGACGGCAGCATTTGCGGACTCCGCATTCAATGCCTTTGCCGGAGTCGTCAAGAAAGGCGGTGTGGTGCGGGCGATTTCCGTGAAGGGGATTGTCGATCAGCCGCGCAAATTCTTTGACGACATGATCGCCTATGCCCAGTCCGTCGGCGCCAAGGGGCTGGCCTATATCGGCTGGAAAAATGGCGAGGAGCGCAGCCCCATTGTCAAGTTTCTGTCGCCGGATACCCTTGAGAAATTAAAGCAGGCGGGGCAGATTGAAGACGGCGATGTGATGTTCTTTATCGCCGACAAAGAGAAGGGCGCCTGTGAAATCGGCGCAGCCGTGCGGACGGAACTGGCGAACCGATTGGATCTGCTCGAGGCGAATGCCTACCGTTTCTGTTGGATTGTCGATTATCCGATGTTCGAGCGTGACGATTCAACCGGCGAGATCGGATTTTCGCACAATCCGTTTTCAATGCCTCAGGGCGAGATGGCGGCGCTGGAAACGCAGAACCCCCTTGAGATCCTTGCCTACCAGTATGATCTGGTGTGCAACGGCCTCGAACTGTCCAGCGGTGCGATTCGGAATCACCGCCGGGAGATCATGTACAAGGCGTTCGAGATTGCCGGGCACGGTCCCGCTGTGGTCGACACGAAGTTCCCCGGTCTGATCAATGCCTTTCGGTACGGCGCGCCGCCCCATGGCGGCATTGCCCCGGGAATCGATCGCATCGTCATGCTGCTGGCGAAGGCACAGAACATTCGCGAAGTCATCGCCTTTCCAATGAATCAGCAGGCGCAGGATCTGATGATGAGCGCCCCGTCGGAAGTCACCGAGCGCCAGTTACGCGAATTGCACATCCGAGTGCAGATGCCGAAATCGAGCCGCAAGGAATGACGAAATACCCAAATACCCAAGGGAATGACAGCCTGGCCGCCCCCCCTGGCGGGAAATTCCAAATCCGCCGTCCAAACGACCGGACGCGCACAGGCGAAAGCAACGTCGTCACTCGTCATTAGGTGCGGGAGAGACCGGCCGACCCACGACCGCAAATAGCTTCGCCATTCGGATTGTGACATCCCTTGGGTATTTGGGTATTTTCCGTCACCTTAAGTACGCTGTGCGGACTACTAGCCCCGCCATAAGCGATCCCGATAGCCGATAGCCGATATCGGGCTCCGGTTTGTGTAAAACCGCCGATGCATTCGTGGATTATAGTCCGGCGTCAAGTATCTGCATAGCAGCCGCACGTGAATTTCAGGTGAGTTCGTGGCAGAGTGTGCGGCAACCGCGGGCTGTGGCTGGCAGCGCATGGCCGCGTCGGATCGATCCGGCCGGCCGGAGGTTGGCAGCTTGACCCGAGCGAGAGTGCAAGCCCGCTATGTTCTCATCGCCGGAACCTAGCGCCCACCATACTGATTTGATCCACCTCTCGATTTCTCTCCCCGACCCCTTCGCCGGGCAACGGTGACGCGTGAACCGCCGCCGCTGACGGCGAATCTGCCGGAAATTACGATTCAATGCCGCACGTGAGGAGGCTGGCGGTGGCTGGCGCCCGGCCGCTGGACAATCATTATAGGATCGCTAATTTTCGGACTAGCCCGAGCGTAACTACTCAGGTGGAAGGTGGAGGCAGAAGATCCGTCCAACGTCCGTCGCATGTTCACAGAAATGGCCTTTGCTAATTTGGCGTTAAACGCTGGAACTCGGTCGCGACTGTCCACCATCCATCGTCCACTATCCCCCTTCCACCTGAGTAGTTACGCCCAAACACCCAGCCAAAAACAAAACAACGCCGGCCCGGAAATCGTTCCCGGGCCGGCGCTGTTGCACAGACGGATCAATTATCGGCATCCGGCCAACGAGGCAGGTCACCGATGATTCGAAACCTTGTAGTATTTAGCCAACGCCAACTGAGCCTCCGCCAGACATTTCTCGCCAAAGAAGCGAATGCCGAGGAGTTCGACTGGAGACTTCGACGCCAATTCCGCCACCGACCGGACACCCACGGACCGCAGACTATTCATGCTGCGGGTTGATATTTTCAGGGTGCTCAGTCCGGCTTTCGCAGCCCCCAGAGCCCCATTCTTCATTCGCCGAATCTTGGCATCGATCAAAGGCTGCCCATTCTTCGACATCGTACGGAATAATTGGCTGCGGCCGTTAGTCCGGAAATTGGCTCGCCCGCCTGACGCCTTTTTCATATCGTCTGCATCCGTTGCTGCCATGCGCTTGCCGTTGTTCGACAGTCCGGCAGCGTCGGATGACGGCCAACCCTCTTCTTGCGACTTCTGCGACTGCAACAGCCGTTTCCCGTCATTATCGAACGTCTCATCATCGATCATGGCCTTGAGTTTTTTCAGCGACTGCATCTGAATCTGGCGGACGCGTTCGCGGGTACGGCCGATGATCCGGCTCACCTCCTCCAACGTCTTCGGGCGATTTCCATCGAGGCCGTAACGCATGATCAGAATCGTCTTTTCGCGCTCATCCAGGTTGTGAATGAGACCCCGCAGACGCTGGATGCTTTCGGTGTCTTCAATAATTTCATCGGGAGTCGACGCCGAGGAGTCGGGAATGATGTCCTCGAAACTACCTTCTTCGCCTTTTTGAATCGGATCATGAAGCGAGAAGGTTTTCAGGTCGGCAAGTTTCAATCCCTGTACGGTTCGCTTGGTAAAGTCGAGATGCTCGGCGATTTCAGTATCTGTCGCTACCCTGCCAAGCTTCTCGGCGAGTTGGATCTTGGCCGTGCGGATCTTATTGATTTTACCGGCGGAGGCGACGGGGACGCGAATCGTTCGGCTCTTCTGGGACAGCGCCCGGCGCATGGACTGCTTGATCCACCAAGCTGAGTAACTGCTGAACTTGGCGCCCTTGGCCGGGTCGAATTTCTCGGCGGCGCGCATCAATCCGATATTCCCCTCGGATATCAGGTCAAGTAATGGAAGCCCGAATCCTTTGAAATCATGAGCAATTTTGACGACCAGACGCAGATTGGCCTTGATCAGCTTTTGCCGCGCCAGCTCGTCACCAACCTTGATCTTGGCGGCCAGTTCAACTTCCTCCAGCTTGGTGATCAGTGGGATCTCGCCTATATCCTGCATATAGACTTTCATCGGATCATTCTTGTGGTACATTATTGCCTAACTCGGCTCCACGTTGTACGGGGTTGGCTTTGCAACAGGGACGGATGGAAACTCCGGCTGTTGACACGGACGAAATATACCGATTCCGCAGTCGACGGAAGCCGGATGGAAACCTGCCGATGTAGTCCGTCAAGGGCCCCGAGATGCGGGCATTTGTTGTGCTACCTAAAAGCGAAAATTACCCCGGAATCGGATGAGTAATTCCCATGTCGAATCTCTATTATAGAGTGACCCTAGTTTCATTGCAATACTGACCGGGAAAAAATTTCATAATTTTTTTTGTGTGGCATCTGTCATGATCAGGTCACAACACACTGTTGACAAGCATAATCTTCGAACTGCCGCCCGTGCCTGGGGTCATATAGCCGCATGGCAGCTCACCGTCTGAGATCCCTGACCGTTACCGCTCTTCGGGCTACCGTCGGTATCACGCTGGCGGCCTTTCTCATTTACTTCGTCCTGTCGCGAAATGACGTTGATTTCGCTGCCGAACTGCGTCGGTGCATCCTACCCCTGCTGGCGATTCCCTTTGGCGCTTACTTCCTAGTCATCGGCACCGCCGCATATCGATGGCATCTGCTGCTCAAGGTTCAGGGAATTGATCTACCGGCACGCGAGGTGATCAGCTTGACGATGATCGGGATCTTCTTCAGCCTCGCGATTCCCGGCACCGTCAGCGGCGATCTGGTGAAGATGGCATTCCTGACACCGCATGTGCGCGGTAGAATGGGTGAGGCTATGCTTACCATTATGCTTGACCGCATCTTCGGCATTTTCGGGCTCTTTATCGTCGCTCTGTTGTCGGTACTCCTGTCGCTTCGGTTTTTACTGGATGCGTCGGCGACGATCCAGTTGGCGACCGTCATTGTTGCCAGCGGCAGCATTGCCGGCATGATGGCGATCCTGGCCGTCCGATTCCGCGAGCGACTCGAAGGGCTGCCAGGCGTTCGCCATGCAATAACAGCCGGCGCCCGGCATTTACCGGCGCGCATCACCAACGTCGTCGGCCGTCTGTCAACGGCCCTCAATCTCTATCGCCGGAAGTCCGGCGTTGTTGCCGTGGCAGTGCTGCTTTCGGTCGGCACCCATTCAGTATTTGCCGCCAGCGTTTTTGTTATCGGCAAAAGTTTTCGCGAGGAGACGGTTGCCCTTCCTCAATACTTTTTGGCGACACTAGTTGCCAACACCATCGCATCCATTCCCCTGACGCCTGCCGGCCTGGGCAGTCGCGACTTTGTCCTATCAGCGTTCTTAGACGCTGCCGGCGCCGATGCGGCGAAGGCCAACATCATTCCGGTTATGTTAAGCATCGTCATCGCCAGCGTCAGTCTGACCGGGGGATTCTTCTTCATAACCTACAAATTCAGGCGGCCCGAGGTTGTCTGATTGCGCCGCGACTCTCCTGCCCTCATTCACTCCTCCGCCGGGCGCCGCAGACGATGTTGATAAAAAACGCCCGCAAGCATCAGCAGTATCACCAGCCACCACATGCCGGTCATTGTTTTTTCGTAGGCATTGGCCAGGATGGATGGCGTCAAGTCGAACTCTCTCGTGATGACGAGGCGGCCGCCCATGACAATAATTATCGCACCAGTGGCGGAGGTAAAGAAAATCAGAAGCGTCTTCTGCAGATTGAGGGCGATAAAGCCGGCAACCAGGCACAACAGCAATATGATCATGTAACCGGCGGCACTCGTCGCCGGTATGGAACTAAGCGATAGAACCGGCGGCGCCAGAAAGGCGCCGCATATGAACCCGATCAGGAAGACGGCCAGCCGGTACAGAAGTTTGAACAGGAAACCGCCGATGATCATGGCAACGATGCCGATACAGACGAATGCGAGGATGTTTTCCGGAAAGAACAGCCCGGCTATCACGTCGGCCAGCAGTAGCCCAAAGAAACACCCGAAGACGACCAGGAGGAATCGTAGAAAATGGTACCCTAAAAAGCAGTACACCAGCCCGAAGCAGATATAGATCCCCACCTGAACCGGCTCGAGATAGTTTGCAATAACTTCCATCTAACTAGCGCGTCGCAAACGGGTGATTGAGGACGCATCGCCCGCGACCGGTCGTCATACCCGCGCATTGTTTCCTTTGTGCCGACTCGGGTTGCGGATCCGGCGTAATCCGGCGGACCCGCGTGATGTTCAAAAGAAACCCGATGCCGGCCCAGGTCATGAGCATATGCGAACCGCCGTAGCTGATCAAGGGCGCCGTGATACCGGTGGTCGGCACGAAGCCGCTGACGACACCGAGGTGAATGAAGGCGTGGAGTCCGATAGAAATCCCGATGCCGGCCGCCAGCAGCATGCCCTCGCGATCCATGGCGTAGATACTGATCATCAGCGCCGCCGAGATCAGCATCATATACAGCAACATCACACCGACCGCGGCGGCGAAACCGAGTTCCTCACCGACGATCGACAAAATGAAATCAGTGTGCGATTCTGGCAGATACCGCTGTTTCATCCGGCTCTGATTGAAACCAATGCCGCGCCAGAATCCCGATCCGAGGGCCAATTGCGAGCAGTAGAGCTGATAACCTTTGTCCGCCTTGAACGCCTCGGGGTTGCGATACGACGTGATTCGGGAAACGCGCTCGGGGCTCACCAGCAACGCGATCAAGAACAGCAGCGCACCGGCTAGCAGCGGCAACACCAAATATCGTAAGCGGACACCGGCGACAAACAGCAACCCGAGTACGACCATACCGGTGATCATTGTCACGCTCAGGCTGCCGCCGAGCAGAATCGCGACAAGGACCGATCCGACAACCAACATGGGTTGCCATACGCCGCGCTTGAAACTCTGGACTGAACGCGGATACTTGCCGTAATAATGCGCCAGAAAGATGATGATCGCCAGCTTGGCGAATTCCGACGGCTGCACCGTGAAGCTGCCAAAGTAGAGCCAGCGATAGGCACCTTTAGTTGCGCCTTTACTGGCGAGCGGGAACTGTGACAGGATGGCGTCCGGCATCCCGGCCCGGGCCAGCAGGTGCATCAGTGCCAGATACACCAGTGGCAAGCTTACCACCAGCAGGAGCCAGCCGCTGAATCGCCCGATCCGGCGATAGTCCAGACAGTAAAGGAGCAGGGCGCCGGCGACGCCCAGGCCGATCCAGATGGATTGCTTGATCAGCAGGCGTTCGCCATGGATCGCACCGGAGGTCGAGTAAAGCATCACGAGACCGAAAATGCTCAGAGCCGCGACGCTGAGAAACAGCAGCAGAGAGGCAACGTTTAATTTCTGCATGCGCTCTTCGTATGGAAAGGAGCGGTGAGAATGCGGACGAATCGCTGGGGGCGGCGATGCGCCGTACCGGGCCGTGGGAAATAGGGTGCGCCAAGCGGAATGTCTTATGCCTTTACCGCAACGACCTCGGGCTTGTGTGCCTTGGCGTCTTCCGCACCCGCACCGGCGTTCTCGTCTTTGACGGGTGACATCTTTTCCCGGATGGCGGCTAGAATGCGATCCTGCAACTCCGCGTCTTCTTTGATCGCGTCCTTGGCCTGTTCCCGTCCCTGGCCGAGCTGTTCGGACCCAAACGAGAACCAGGAGCCGCGCTTCTCGATCACCTTTAATTCGCCGGCCACATCCAGAATGGAACCGGAGCGGGAAACCCCCTCGGCATACATGATGTCGAACTCAGCCTTCCTGAAGGGCGGTGCCAGTTTATTCTTGACCACTTTTACGCGGACGCGATTACCGATGATTTCGCCCATCGATGACTTGATCGCTTCCGACCGCCGAATATCCAGGCGGATTGAGCTGTAAAACTTCAGTGCATTACCGCCCGTCGTCGTTTCGGGATTGCCGAACATGACGCCGATCTTCTCGCGAATCTGATTGGTGAATATGACGCAGGTTTTGCTTTTGCCGATGGCACCGGTCAGTTTGCGCAGGGCCTGGGACATCAGCCGAGCCTGCAGCCCAACATGGATATCGCCCATCTGCCCTTCGATTTCGGCCCGGGGTACGAGCGCCGCGACCGAGTCGATAACCAGGACATCAAGCGAATTGCTGCGTACCAGCGTTTCAGTAATGTTGAGAGCATCTTCACCGCAGTCCGGCTGCGAAACCAAGAGTTCGCGCGTGTTCACCCCGATCACGTTGGCGTACTGCGGATCGAGGGCGTGCTCGGTGTCGATAAAAGCGCACATGCCGCCGGCATTCTGGGCGTTGGCAATCGCATGCAGACAGACGGTCGTCTTACCTGAGGATTCGGGGCCGTAGATTTCGACGATGCGCCCGCGCGGCATGCCGCCGATGCCAAGCGCCATGTCGAGCGACAAAGCGCCCGTGCTGATGGTCGACACGTCCTTGCGGAAGCCGTCGCCGAGGCGCATGATCGTTCCCTCACCAAACTCTCGTTCGATCTGTGCCAGCGCCACATCGAGATTCCGGTCGCGTTCGTTCTGCGGTGATTTTGAGTTGTTAGCTTTGGCCATTTGCATCGATCCTTGAGTCAAGCCTGGATAAACGGTTAAAAGCGGGACAATTTGTTCCTGACAGCTTACACTGCTATGCCCCGTTCATCAAACGTGACACGGTTTTATTTCCCGGATTTTTTCGACACCAGTCGACGCAAATGGCGGCGCAACTGATTCAAGGCACTGATCACCGTGCGATCGCGCATCCGTTGGCGGTCCACCGGAAACATCTGCTCGGAAGTCCACACATCGCCGTCCGCATAGGTCGCCACATACACGAGGCCGACCGGCTTTTCCGGCGTCCCGCCGGTTGGGCCGGCAATGCCGGTAACGGCGATTCCGGCTTCGACATTGAGCCGCGATGCCAGGCCGGTCACCATTTCTGCGGCGGTCTCCGCACTGACGGCGCCGAACGACGCCAGCGTTTCCGCACGAACCCCCAGGAGTTGCGTCTTGAGTTCATTCGAGTAGGTCACCAACGAACCCGCGAACACGTCGGAGACGCCTGCCAGATCGGTGATGTAGGTCCCGATGCCGCCGCCAGTGCATGATTCCGCAGTCGCCAGCGACCATGAGAGTTCGCGTAAAAGACGACAGATGGCGGCAACCAGGCCGCCGTCGTCATCGATGACCTGATCGTCGAAGGCAAGGCGGACTGCCGCCACGGCATTCTGCAGAACGGTCTTTTCCGTCTCCCTTGCCGTCAGTCGGACATCCGTCTTGTCGCGTTTGACGCAGTAGGCCGGCTCGACATCCGGGAAGTCCAGCAGAATGCGGTTCACCTGCTCCTCGAGTGACGATTCCGGAATGCCGCAGACCGATATGGTGAGTCTCGCAATCTCCGGCGGAAAGATCGACGTCAGCCGCGGCATCACGTGGTTGCTCACCATCGGTTTCAGTTCGCGCGGCGGTCCCGGCAGCATGATAACATGCCGGCCGCCCCGCTTGCACCACAGACCCGACGCCGTCCCGTAGTCGTTCGGCACAACGTCGGCACCGACGGGCACATACGCCTGACGCAGCATGGATTCGTTCATCTCGATGTTGCGTTTATCGAAGTACGAACGAATGCGGAGCGCTTCCGTTTCGTTGTATTCGAGCGGCATTTCAAGCGCCTCGGCAACGACATCGCGGGTAATGTCGTCCACTGTCGGTCCCAGCCCGCCGACCGTGAATACGACATCTGCGGCGGAGAGCGCCGAGGCCACCGCCGTTTCGATGGCCGCGCGGATATCGGGGATACAGACTTCGCGATCGATTGCCAGGCCGCAGTCGTCAAGGACCGTGCCGATGTAAGTCAGATTTGTGTTTACTGTCGACCCGAGGAGGATTTCCGTACCTATGCTGATGACTTGAATATTCACGTCTTATGCGGTAAAAATTCAGGGAACCCGCAGTCGTGGCTTCGGCGCCTGCCCGTTGCAGGACGAGCGGAATCATTCGTCGTCGGCAGACGGATACACTGAGAATTGACTTTGGCACTGCCGCTGGCGGGGGCGGTGCACGGGGCAGCGGTATTGGCAACAGTACCATACCGCGATATGTTAATCAACGGGATGCGTAAGACAATATGTTTTTGCGGAGTCCGCGAAAACAATCGAATCCGGGTCCTGCAGATAAGATACCCCATGAGTACCGTCCAACAGACCTATGAAAAAATGAAAGCGAAGCTCGGCGATATCATTCCCGATTTCGAGCTGCGCATCAAGGCAGACCTGGTCGCCGAGATCAATACGCTCAAGAAAGAGCGCAATGCCGTCATTCTCGGCCATAATTACATGGAGCCTGCCCTTTTTCACACGGTCCCCGACTTCACGGGGGATTCGCTCGAGTTGAGCCGCCAGGCGGCGGCAACGGACAAAGACATCATTGTCTTCTGCGGCGTTCGATTCATGGCGGAAACGGCGAAGATACTTTGCCCTGAAAAGACCGTGCTGCTGCCGGCGAAACGGGCCGGCTGCTCCCTGGCCGCCAGCATCACGGCCGATGACGTTCGCAACTTGAAGGAACAGTATCCCGGGGTGCCGGTCGTCACCTACATCAATACCTATGCCGACGTCAAAGCAGAAACGGATATCTGCTGTACGTCCAGCAACGCCCGGGCGGTCGTTGAATCGTTCGACACCGATACCGTCATTTTCCTTCCGGATGAGTATTTGGCAAAGAACGTTGCCCGCGAAACCGGCAAACACATTATTTTCCCCACACACACACCGAAGACCGACCCGGAGCTGGACTACGAGCTCATCGGTTGGCATGGCCGCTGTGAGGTGCATGAGAAGTTCACCGTCGATGACATCGACAACGCGCGAAGGCAGTTTCCGGACGTTGTCGTCCTCGCGCATCCCGAGTGTCCGCCGGACGTCGTCGAGGCGTCCGATTATTCCGGCAGTACGACGGCCATGGTCAAGTACGTCCAGAACAGCAATGCCGACCGCTATCTGATATTGACGGAATGCAGCATGGGTGACAACATCATTGCGGAGAATCCGGATAAGGAGATGGTTCGGATTTGCAGTATTCGCTGTCCGCACATGAACGAAATCACGCTGGAAGAAACGCTGGACGCGCTCCGTCACATTCAATATGTCATCACCGTGCCGGAGGACATCCGCGTGCGGGCCCGCGGCGCCATCGATCGTATGCTGGCGATCGGCAGAAAGGACTGACGCGTCGTCGGTAATTTGATCAGTATAGGAATTCCCCATTCCTCCCATGCTTGCTCTTGATGGTACCGTCATCCGTCCACCCCTCAGCGGCGTTCATTATGCCGTAAAGAATCAGATTATAGCTCTCCTGCGTCACTGTTCTCCGGGTCAACTGGTCTGTTTCACTCTCGATGCCGAAATACGTGCCGCGGCAGGGCGTGCGCAGACCGGCGCTCCCGCCCTGCCGCCGGGGCTCCGTCGTGTTTCACGCCGAATACTCTGGCAGCAGACCGCTTTGCCCGGTCGACTGCGCCGCCTGGGCTGTGATCGTTTGTTCGCCCTCGCTTACACGGCACCGGTGAAGTGCCCGGTGCCGTATGCACTGCAGGTCCACGATACGATCGCTTTGCGTCGGCCCCTCTTATGCAACCGATTGAACGCCTTGCACATGCGCACATTGATGCCAGGCAGCATCAGGCGGGCCGAGACCATCATCACCTCCTCCACCCGCGTCGCCGACGAAGTCGTTCGTATTGGCTGCGTCGGCCAGGCGAAAGTGCATGTTGTGCCTCTCGGTGTTGATGACATCTTTCTCGCGGACACGCCACCGCCGCCGCTGCCCGATGCGATTCGCGAGCTCAAACCGTATATCCTTTTTGTCGGCAACATTGAACCGAAGAAAGACCTGGGAACCCTCGTAGCCGCATTCGATAAACTGGCCGCCTATGAAGTCAATCTTATTCTGGCCGGTCGGGTCGGCTGGCGATGTCGCGACGTAGTCGATCGGATCAAGGCATACAAGGGCCGCGGCACGATCAAGCGGCTCGGCTATATTGATCGCCGTCTGCTCCCTGCTCTCTATGGCGAAGCTGCCGCCTTCGTCATGCCATCCGTCGAGGAAGGATTCGGCCTACCGGTACTGGAAGCCATGGCCTGCCAGACGCCGGTTGTGCACAGCGATCATCCGGTCCTCGGCGAGACGGCAAACAACCTGGGCGTCACCTTCCCCGCTGGTGACGCCGAGGCGCTGGCCGCATGTCTGAAGGAGATTCTGCGGTCGCCCGCCGGCAACAATGAAGCCGCCCGGGCCTATGCGTACAGTCGGACATGGGACCTGTGGGCCGCGACTATCGGCGAGATCACCGGTTGGTTCCAGTGACTGAAATAGGTTATCACCTGAAACTCCAGGCTTCCTCAAGCCACCGGCTCTGCCGGTAGTAATACTGACGAGCAAGGCTGACTCTCATGGAACCCAATATGGACCAGATCTGGATTTGGGACGGGGTCATCGGTTATGCCTACCCAAACCCGGGACCCTCTATCTATGGATTGGGCGACACCGCCAGTTTCTTCAAGTCGCCAAATGTCATGTATCTCTGGGGCGAAAACAACGAAATTGCCCTTGATAGATTACGGGACTTTAAACGAGTCGTCTTGGACATCACGAAGTCAAGACCAGTCCTGAAAACGGTGAGTATCGAAGGCGAGGAAAAACCGCAAAAGGCCTACTTCGACACGCTTATCGGCGAGGATACGGGCACAGCAGCCGACGTTTCGCGGGACGAAGCGCAGAATGTGAGCCGGCTGTCGACCGAGTATTCCAACGTCGTCGGCGCGATCAATGACGATCTCAGTCCACACTACATCAAACACGGGCATGCAACCCCGGCGCAGATGCAGAACATATACGAGACGCTGAAACAGCACAATTCAGCTCTCGACCTTTACGGCGTGTTTTATGGGGAACACTTTGGGCTTCCCCGTCTGGCCGAGTACGTTCCGTATGTCGATATCGTCAACATCTGGGTTGGTAACCCGAACCAGGATCTGGATAAGCTCGACGAATACATTGACCAGTGCCCGCAGGTCTTTGCCGGCAAACCCATCCTCCTTGGTCTCTATCTTTATGACTACGTTGACTGCCAACCTATTCACCGGAAGCTTCTGGAGTTTCAATTCAATAAAGCAGTACAGTACATCAAAGAGGATCGGATTATTGGTTGCACCATCCTGGCGGCGGCCTTGCTCGATAAGATTCCGGACACCGTCCATTGGGTCAAAGGATACCTCGAAGATCATTTTCAGGGGTAATCTCTCTCTGGCTGCGGACTGCGCAACCCGTGTCGTGCCAACCACGGCTGGTCCGCCTGTGGTGGAAACCGTGTCGTGAACGCTATCGATCTTTGCAGACGTGCCGAGCGTATCGTCCGTGTGCGAACCAAGTGATCAACCATCCGTCAAGCCGACGGATCACGTGATGATCAGTTATCGGTAATCAGTGTGAAATCAGACCTGCGGGCACCGTCCACGGCAATTCACCCATTGGGTGAAAATGCCTGCACAACGCGGAAAACTAGAACTCCTTTCTTCATAGATACTAACCCATCCGCGTGATCCGCAGACAACTGTTTTTCCAGAATAATCCAACTAACAAACGAACAAAAAGCCGCGTATCATGAGCAGGGTTTCGTCGCCCTGCTGCCTATCCTCGACGACACTGATATCGCGCGCCAGCGTGACACCTTCGATCGGCTGTTCACGCCGCCGGCCGACGGCGGCAAACCGCTGTACTTCGACCTGACCGGCAAAGATCCCAACAGCGAATTGGAGAAAGGCTCGGTGCCGCAACTGTTGCACCCCTCGCACCACGTCACCGATCTACCGCAGTCGGCGGCCTGGCAGGCCGCGCTAGACATCTCGAACAATTGTTCGAGATGGACCAGCACAGGCGCCAAGACCTGATCGTACGCGATCACATGATCGTCAAACCCCCGCACTCCACCGGCCCCACGCCCTGGCATCAGGACGAAGCCTACTGGGAAGAGGACAAGATCTATCAGGAGCTGTCCGTCTGGTTCGCCCTTCAGGAGACGACTGAGCAAATGGGCTGCATGCAGTTTATCCCCGGGAGCCATCACGGCAAGGTTAATCGGCACCACTCGTGGAAGAACGACCCGAATATCATCGCCCTGGAAGTCGACGCCAACTCCATGGATGAATTGCAGGCCATCGCCTGTCCGCTGCCCGCCGGCGGGGCGACGGTGCACAGCGCCCGAACCTTGCACTATACACCACCGGCAACCGAACCGACGAGCCGCGACGCGCCCTGATCTTAACCGTGGGCACGCCACCGGCCCAGCGCGACAAACCGCGCGATTTCTACTGGAACCGAAAAGAACGCGATTATAAGAAAGATTACCTCGATAGTGAGGCGAGCGAGCAGGCCTGATGCCCGGATCGTCATTCTGGCATTGGTGCCAGACCGTTTAACAACCACCTGATAAGCAGGTTCCGGTTGTAT
>CAUZRT010000002.1:0-36734 GCA_963582235.1 Lentisphaeria bacterium | reverse complement strand
GACGCTCAGACGCCCGCCCTGGATCCGGCCGTCGTCGCCGCGGCCAATTCGGAAATCATCCGTCGTGCCGGAGATTGGGCGAATCCCGATCATGCCAAAGCCGTTACCAAACGCGAAAAGGCACTGTTTCAGCAGGCGCGGGCCTATGTGGCAATGAAGCGGGCCGATGATGCCATCGCGCTGTACGATCAGGTCCGGGAGGAGACCGAGCGCAAGAATGCCGAGCGCCGCGCTCGGGGCGAGAAAATTCGCGAAAGTGGCTACTATTTCGACGTCCTCTTTGGCAAAGGCGAGGCCCACCGCGCCGCCGGACGTCTGGACGAGGCGCAGCGCAGCTTTGATGAGATCCTCACCTATATCGATCCGCGCAAGTACCCCGGCGTTTACTACCGCGCGATCCTCGAAAGCGGCAAGACTATGGCGGCAGCGACGGAAGGGGAAACGGTCAGGAAATCCGTCGCTCGATTCATGCAGATTCTAAATTTCGCGGAAGCGAGCAATGCGGAGGTGATGCCGTCCATCGAAGGCGCTTATTTTCATGCTGCCACAGCGCTTTCATTGATTGGGGAAACGGAAAAGGCGGACGAATATCGCAAGAACTACCTGGCCAAATTCCCGCGGGGAAGCTTTCGCAAGGAGATTCAGAGCTTGCCGACGCAGCAATTCTTCCGCACGGCGCCGGCGCCCGCGCCGTGACGTCTGCCGCCGCCGCCGCCGTGTCCAATGGTTGTGTAATACTGGACAACTGGAGAACGAAAAATTGGCAGGTTCAGCCACGAACTGGATACAGACGGCGGCGATTGCTGTTCTGGTAGCCGCCATACCGCTGTCGGCCCAATCGATCAAGAAGACGGACTATTACGTCGTCTTGAAGAACAAGCAGAAGATTTACGGCAGCGCTCTGGAGGCCAATGAGAAGGGTGATATCACCCTGACGCTGTCCGGCGGCAGAGGACAGCGAAAGTTTCGCAAGACAGAAATTCGCCGCGCGTATGTACCCAAACCAAAGCTGATCAAGGAGGCGGATCGCCTGCTCAAATCCAGGGAATTCGACGCCGCCCTGTCACGCATCGATGATGCTTATTCGAAGTTTCGGCATCTCGGCTGGGGTGGGCGCATCGGCTATGTGCGCGGTAAATGCTACCTGGCCAGAAACCAGCCCAAGGAAGCAGAGAAGTCCCTCCGCGACGGCCTCCGGTATCGAAACGATAAACTGACCGAGATCCGGCTCAGTAAGGAAATGGTGACGTTGCTACTAAAAGACAATCGTGTGCCTGATGCGAAGAAAATCGTCGACCAATTGCGGGTGAAAGATGCGAAATCGAAGTCGGCGATCCTGATTTACAACATGCGCGGCGAGGTTTTGGCAGCCAACGGGCAGAAGAAGGAAGCGATTCTCAGCTACATGAAGATAATTCTTCTCTTTCCCAAGGCGGAATGGTCGGGGACGCCTCGCAAGGAGGCATATCGACAGGTCGTATCGCTGCTGCGTGAGCTAAATGACAATCGCGCCGTTGAATTCGAAAAGGAGATGAGAAGCGAGTATCCGTAACGCCATTGCAGTACGCCAACGGTAACATTTTTTCAGCCATCCCGATCCGTTAGCCGACGGAAGATTCGGGAATCCGCCTCTGGCGGCTACAGTCATCGCCTGTCGGCTGACGGAGCAATGCGATCCAATATTACAATATTCCCCTATTCGTAACTATTCAGCAAGGTTTTGGCGCTGCCAGTTTTGGCAATACTGGGAAACGAATCGTCCTCGCCCTTCGTCCTCGTCCTCGAACCCGCCGCGCAATCGAGGACGAGGACGATTAAGTTTTATGGAGAGGGCGTTGAGCCCATGCTTCGAGTAGCTGAACAGTTAATCAGTATTACTATCACTCCATTATTCCACCTGCGCCGATACTTTAGCTCCTCAACTCCTCATCCATAAAGGATTCGATAGATGTCGAAACTCATTTGCATTGCCCTCTGTGTCGTGCTCATCGCCTTGGGCGTAACCGTTACCGACACCGTCGCTCAGGAAGCCGGGGAAGGGGCCGCGGTAGCTGAACAGGCAGCTCCCGTCGAGGCGGTAGTGCCGAAGCCCACCTTTGTAAAAGTTGTCTTTGACAGCGGCTTCGTCGGGCTCGTAATCTGGGCCCTGATATTTCTGGCGTCGTTCGCGACAATCGCCCTGGCGGTAGACGGTTTCATGCAGACCAAACGGGAGAAGATCCTGCCCGATCATGTGGTTGACGGCGTTCGTGAATCGTTGAACCAGGGGGACCTCGGCTCGTCGGTGGCGATTTGCGAGCAGAATCTCGGCCCCCTGTCGAACATTCTGAAGGCCGGTTTTTATAATATTTCGGACGGCTTCGATGTGGTCCAGGACACGGTCAGCGCCGCGACGGACCTCGAGAGTGAGAAAATCCTACAGCGCATCAATTACCTCAACCTTTGCGGTCAGATCGCTCCGATGCTTGGGCTCCTCGGCACGGTGACCGGCATGGTGCGGGCCTTCAGTAGCCTCGCTGAAGCCGGCCCGACACGCGATGCTCAACTGGCCCTCGCCATCTCCGGCGCCTTGTGGACAACCGTCGCCGGACTCCTGATTGCCGTGCCGGCGTTGCTTGCCTTTACCATTTTCAAGAATCTGGCAACCAAAGTCCTGCTCGAATCCGAAGCCACGGTGCTGGATCTCATCAAGATCTTGCGCGACGCCGAGATCGAAGACGACGAGGACGAATATGGGGCCGAGGGCATGGTCGAATATGACGCGGGGGCGTAGCAGAGTGAGGATCGGAAGGGCGACAGAAAACTACGAGTGGGAGAGTGGAGCGTCATCGAGCAATCCCGACTAACTTATGCAAACTGCCAAAGACGAAAACATTCGCACGCCGATTATGGCGATGATCGATATCGTTTTTCTGCTGATAATCTTTTTCGTCGTCACTTCGGAGATTCAACAGGATGTTGTCGATACGACGATTAAGCTGGCCCAGTCGCATCACGTCAAGCCTCAGGGAAAAGACCTCGGGGCGATCACCATCAACATCAAAAGGCGCCTGGGTACCAAGCGGCCGAAGATCTCCATTGCCGGAATGTCTTTCAAGACAAACGAACTGGAGGCATTCTTGAAGAATGCAAGGAACCGCTTCGGCGACGAGATCCCGATCATTGTTCGTGCATCCGGAAAGACCAAGTATCGTGAAGTCGACAAAGTGATGCAGGCCATCGGCCGGGCTGGCTTGTACCGCGTCAGTGTCGCGTCGCTGGACGTCGGAAAACACTGATTGCAATTGCCGATTGCAGGGACCGAACGATAGATGAAACGGAAATCGGACGAAGAACTCAATGTGCCGATGGCGGCGATGATCGATGTTACGTTCCTCCTGCTCGCCTATTTCCTCATGACGATCAAGATCGAACTACCGGAGGCGCATCTCAACATCAACCTCCCCGCGCCGGCCGTCGAAAAGAACGACAACCGACCGCCGTTGCAGTTGCTCGAGATTCATGTTCTATACGGCCGATACCTCCTCATGGGAACGAAAAACGTCTCGCTGGACGCCCTCGAGGAAACGTTGCTGAGTATCGCGGCCTTTGATCCCGGGCAGACGGTCATCATCAAAGTCAGCCAGGAGGCGGAGCAGCGCGAGTTGGTGCGGCTGCTCGATCGTTGCCGCAAGTCCGGCCTGATGAAACTGAACGTCCTGACGCTGAAGTATTGACGGCGGCGCTTTGCCACGCTATTTACGAAACGCAACCCTAGGCCGGATCCACATGCGTCCGGCTTCCCTCGATCGTCTCACTCGCTGACGGACTGTCGGCGAGTTTCCCGTTCGGTACGCCGCCGTCGCTCGTCGTCGCTGCGGCGTCGGCCTCACCGTAATGTTCGAGTATCATCCGAACGGCCTCGTCCGCCGTGTCGGCATAACTGAAGAGCTCGAGATCTTCCTCATCGATCATTCCGAAATCGACGAACCGCTGCCAATTGATCATCTGTCCCCAGTAATCCGGACCGAACAAAATGACGGGAATAGTACGGGACTTCTGCGTCTGGATCAAGGTTAGGGTCTCGAACAGCTCATCGAGTGTGCCATAGCCCCCGGGAAAGACGCAAACCGCTTTGGCCCGCAACAGGAAGTGCATTTTGCGAACGGAGAAATAATGAAATGTGAAGCTGAGCTCCGGGCTGATGAAAGGGTTCGGCTCCTGTTCCAGGGGCAAGGTAATATTTAAGCCGATTGATTTGGCGTCGATGTCGGCGGCCCCGCGATTAGCAGCCTCCATCAGCCCCGGTCCGCCGCCGGTCACGATCACGTACTCGAGCTCACCGTTATGCTGACCGATGCGGCTCATCTCCCGTGAAAAATCCCGGGCAACGTCGTAATAGCGGCTGATCTCGAGTAGCCGTTGGGCCCGCTTCAACCTCCGCTTCGTGTGCGCGCAATCCGGTTTCCGGCGAAGTGCCGCTTCGGCTTCCTTCAAGCCGAGGCGAACTGCAGAGGGCGCTTCGATGCGAGCGCTGCCGTACACGACAACGGTCGACAGCACGTTGAGGTTATCTTGTATAATCTGGGCCTTCAACAGCTCCGCCTGCAACCGCAGCGGCCGCAGTTCCGGGCGCTTGAGAAAGTCGATGTCTTCGTAAGCTTTCAGTATTTCAGTCGCCATATTTGGAATGCTCCTGTGAATGTTGAATGCATAATCCGTTCCAGATCCGATAGGACATCAAATTCGGCGCATTAAAATAATTCCCCATTCCCGCTAAACATTGTCACCGGCTTTGCGTATAAGCTTATAGACTCTCGAACCCGAAACAAGTTTTGCGAGGCCCTCCCCATATGGAATGGAATCGGGAAACCGCGCGTCATCTTTTGTTCCGTGCGGGCTTCGGCGCCCGCCCGGCTGAAATCAATGCCGCCGTTGCCAAGGGCCTGCCCGGCACCGTTGCCGACCTGCTGGGCGGACCGACGCGCCCGTTACCGGCGCCCACCTGGCTCGCCGACGCCATGGCCGTCAAACCCCGCGACCTAAAAGAAATGGACCCCGATCAACGACAGTCCATGAGGCGGGAAAGCCGGCAACGACTCGGTGAATTGGCCGCCGGCTGGTTGGAATTCATGATCAGCGCGCCGACGCCGGCGGATATGCTCCATGAGAAAATGAGCTTCTTCTGGCACGGGCATTTTGCAACCAGTTCGCGAAAAGTCAAGGCAGGCCCGCTTATTTACCGCCAGATCAAGCTGTTTCACGACCACGCCCTGGGAAACTACGGCGGACTCTTGAAGGCGATCATCCGCGACCCCGCGATGCTTCGCTACCTGGACAACATACGTAACCGCAAAGGCAACCCGAACGAGAATCTGGCACGCGAGCTCATGGAGCTGTTTTCGCTCGGCCCCGGAAATTACAGCGAGCAGGACATCAAAGAAGGTGCGCGCGCCCTGACCGGCTACAGTGTCATTCCCTACCAGTTTCGGTTCAAGCGGTTTCAACATGACAACGGCGTCAAAACGATCCTGGGTCAGACCGGCGTTTTCGATGGTGAGGATTTTGTTCGCATTATTCTCGATCAACCGGCCTGCGCTGAATTCATGACACGTAAGCTGTGGTCGCATTTCGCCGGCAGCCATCTGCCGCCGAATGTGGTCGATGAGCTGGCGTCGACCTTTCGGCGGTCGGACTATGACATTCGGTCGTTACTGACAGCCATGTTCCGGCATCCGGCCTTTTACTCGCCGGCGGTCACGGCCGGCATGATCAAGAGCCCCGTGCAGCTCGTCGTCGGCACCGCCCGTACGCTTGACCTCGACGTTGCCGCCCCGATATTTTATCTGCGTATGTTGATGATGATGGGGGAACTTCCCTATCAACCTCCGAATGTGAAGGGCTGGCCCGCGGGCCGCGCCTGGATCGACACCTCCCGTCTGGTGACACGCTATACGTTTGTTGAGATTGTCAGTAAAGGGCAGATACCGGCGGAAATCGATCCCCGAATGGAAAGCGCCGACCGGGTGACGGGACCCGAACGGAGAAAACGTCAACGCCAGGCCAGACGCGCGATGCGAAGGATGATGGGGCCCTTGTCGCTGGCAATCAGTTTCGACCCACAAAAGCTCGTGAACGACAACGGCGCGCCAGGCGCAATCGTGGATCAGCTTGCCGCGGCGCTGCTGGTCGTGCCACCGACGCCGGGGGAGCGCTCCGCGATCGTTCGTGAGCTGGAAGCAGCCATCCGCACGGGATCGCGGCACAATGCCTTGCGACAGGCAATCGGAAGCATCATGCTGCTGCCTCAGTATCAACTACATTAGTTTCATTATCTTGCGAAGGAGACTGCGGAAAAAATCAAGAGGTTACAACGATGGCAAAACCACAAATCAGATTTCACACGCGGCGGGAGTTTCTGAAATCCGGCCTCGCCATGGTCGCCGCCACGGCCACCGTGCCGACATTCCTGAGTCGCACGTTCCTGGAGTTGGCCGCGCCCGTTGCGGACACCGCGGCCCGCGGCACCGACGAGCGTGTGCTCGTTGTTATACAGCTCAGCGGTGGTAACGATGGCTTGAACACGGTCGTCCCCTATACCGATGATCATTATTATCGGGCCCGTCCAAAGCTGGCAGTGCCGCCCGACAAGGTTCTCCGTTTGAACGACACGATCGGACTGCATCCGACACTGTCGCCGTTAAAGGCGCTGTACGACGATGGCGAGCTGGCCGTCCTTCAGGGAATCGGCTATCCGAATCCGGATCGCTCCCATTTTCGATCCATGGAAATTTGGCAGTCCGGCGTCGCCGAAGACTTTTCGACGGATGGCTGGATCGGACGCCTGTTCGACCATGCCTGCAGCAACCGGCATCTACCTAAGCCATGCAGCCCAACGCTGGGAGTCAGCGTCGACGCCACCTTGAATCCGGCCATGAAGGGCAGCTCCGCGATCGGCATCGCCTTGAATGATCCGGAACGCTTCTACCGTATGACCCGGCTCCATGCGAGGTCGTCTGCACGCCGGCCCACAGCAACGGCGTCCGACGTCGAGGAATCGCCGCTCGATTTCCTTCGCCGTACAGCTATGAATGCGCAGCTTTCGGCAGATCGGATACGCGACGCCGTTCGCGGCGTCCGGCACAGCGTCGAGTATCCGCAAAACCCATTTGCCCGGAGCCTCGAGCTGATAGCGGGATTGATTGCCGGGGGTATGGATACGAAGGTGTATTATACATCGCTGACGGGCTTTGATACGCATGCCAATCAGCGAGGTGCGCACGAACGCCTGCTGAAGATGTTGGCTGACGGCATCGCCGCGTTTCAGACTGACCTGGCCGCGCTTGGACAGGCGGACAGGGTTGTCGCCTTTACCTTTTCCGAGTTCGGGCGCAGAGTCGCTGAGAACGGCAGCGGTGGCACCGATCACGGGCAGGCGGCACCGCTGTTTATCTTCGGCGCCCCGGTCAAGCCGGGCGTCATCGGCAAGCATCCCTCACTGGCGAGCCTGAACCGCGGCGACCTGGCGTTTCACACGGACTTTCGCCGGGTTTACGCAACGCTCATCGATCAATGGCTCGGTATCAATTCCGGGCCCGTCCTCAAACAGGAATTCGAGCGCCTACCGTTCCTGGCCTGATGAGTGTCATCGCTGATGCCTGCTTAGCAGCGATAACGAACGATCAACGCAGCAGCACCATTCGAAAACCGAAATTGATCAGATTACTGGTCGGTTCCCGGCGGTAGCGATTGTCAATTTTCAGGTACTCGCGCTGGCTGGTGCTCCACGATCCCCCGCGCAGTTCGCAGCCGGTGCCGCCGGTGTCGAAGGTCTATTCGTAAGCGTTGCCGCCGACCCCGAATAAGCCCCAGTCATTAACGCCGCTTTCCTCGACGGGACAGGCGACGGGAAAACCGTCATCGTAGCCGCTGATCGGGTCCCAATCGGGGAAGCGGGACTTGGCCGATTCATCACCATAATTCCCGATCGTTGGAGGCCATTGCCCCCCAGGGATAACGTCCGATAGTCGCCGCAACGGGCATAGTTCGACCATTCTGCACGGCTCGGCAACCGAAAGAAAGACTCTGATGCCAGGACGCCGGATTGATGGTGTCGTTCCGTCAACTCGTCACAGTATGCGACGGCGGCGTCGAAACTGATACCGGTTGCCGGTTGCCGGTCATCATTGAGCGACAAGTGATGGTAACTGCCACTGTCGTGATCCGCGTTGAACGCTCGGTACTCGCCGTTGGTCACCATGTGTCGGCCGATCCACATTTCGAGCGCGTTAATTCAGATAAACTCCATGTTCAACATGGGCTCTTGCCAATTCTGACCGTCCTGAGGGCCGGTTCCGTCAGACCCGGAATCGGAACTCTGCGCCATTACGTGACTTTCCTTAGAGATTCGGAGTTGTAATCCGTAAACTCGTCTTGCCGAATTACTGTAAGTTCTCTGCCTGCACCCAGTAATATAACTCGTTCCGGCGACGCTCGCAATGCCTCCCGGGAGCAGTCCTGGTGATGGCGCCGATGCCGGCAACACCAGCTCGAGTGATGACAGGGCGAATTTTTGGGAACCACGCGGTTACAATCGGGCAAACAGAAACTATATTTCCTCGCAGCTTAAGCAACCTTCTGCGGTTGTCGAGTGTCTCATTATTCACGGGTGCCGCATGGGTTCGAAATCTGTCCCGGCGGCTTCTACCGTAGAGCAACCGGTTGGATGATTCCCATATGGAGATTTACAGCGCTTTTCTGAATCTTTTGCGAGACGGCGGACCGATCACCTGGATCATCTGTCTGTTCAGTGTAATCACCTCCATCATTATTGTCGAGCGTCTTTTTCATTTGCATCGCGCACAGATAAACGTGCCGGATTTCATGCGTGGTGTGACCACTGGCCTGAGCCGCGAAAACGCCAACACCGTGGAAGCCATCAGTATTTGCGGGGAAAATCCCGGCCCCGTGGCGCATATCCTTCGGGCGGCGATTCTCAACAGCCGCCGCGGCGAAAAGAAGATGTGTGAGGCGGTCGAGGATGCCGGCCTGGCAGAGATTCCGCGCCTGGAGCGGAGTATCGACGCCTTGGCATCCATTGCCACACTGACCATACTTCTCGGCCTTTTGGGAACCATGCTCGGTCTGATTGATCTGTTCAAGGCCATTGAAGGGCAAGGCACATGGGTTGAAGTCGGGCAAATGGCTGAATCGATAAAGGCCGCACTGATTAGTTCGGCAGCAGGACTGACCGTGGCCATTCCAGCCATCGGTTTTCACAACTACTTCACGAATCGCGTCAAGAGCATTATTCTCGACATGGAAAAGGCAGCGGCGGAGATGATCCATTTTCTCGTTGATCGCGAAATAGCCGTTGCCGGCAATGTCCCGACAGAACCTGAAGAGATCGAATTCAGCGAACCGTTGCCGCCGACGGCAAACGTCGAAACGCTGCCCGGGCCGGACGAGATTGCAGAGGCCGGCGCTGAGCCGTCCGTTGCCCGGGAGTCGGAAGAGACCATCGAACGCGCCGCCAAGGAAACGGTCTGACCGTTGTGAAATTCAAAGGCAATCTCAGGACCCGCAACGCTTGGTTCCTCGGCATGCCCGCCCTTGTCGATCTGCTGTTTCTGATCCTCATTTTTATTATTTTCGGTAACATGGTGGTCAATCAGCCCGGCATCGCCGTTGACTTCCCCGAGACCCCCGGCGATCCGCTGACCGCCGCGGATAAGCTGATCATCATCCTTACGAAGGAACGGCAGATCTATTTTAACGATCAAGCGGTCCCGGACTGGGAGGCGCTCGAGGATAAACTTGCCGAAGTGACATATCGGAAAACCGGGCAGCGAATGAGCAAACCGGTAATTTTGCTGAATGCCGATCGCACGGTTGCCAACAACGACGTCGTTCGGATCCTGTCGATTGCCAGGCGCTACGCGTCACGAGTCGCCCTGGTCACCACTCCCGAAAAACCATGAGCCGTACATCGAGGCGCTCCTATTACAGACGGGATTACCTGTATGCCATCGTCGTCGTTGCCGCCGTCTACGCCGCCTTCCTCTTCGGCCTGCGCATCGAGAGCAGTGCAAAGGCCATCGATGGCAATCTCGAACCCGCCCTCGGCGACGTCATCTTTCTGCCGGTTGAACGGCATGTGCCACCGTGGCAGATGAAATGGCAGCAGCACGTGTTGGCCTGGATCGACTTACTGGATCCGACGATCATCTCACTACCGAATCAGACCTACGGCTTCAGCCAGATCCGGAATATGGACTTCGAACGCCCCTTCGCAGACTTCGAACGTATGGCCTTCGCCGGCCGCTATGCCCAGCGGCCAACACCGCCCTCGTTGCAACTGACGCCCGGTGTCGACGATTTACTGCAATATATGGAAAAGTCGCGGCGGATGATCCCGCCGGCAATGGCGGGAACGCAGCAGCAGGTGGAAAGCCGGGCGCCGGGGATCGTCTGGACGGATGAAAACGGACGAACCGTTGACGGGCTGCCGGTGCTCGATTTGGGTGCATATGGTATCGATTTAACTGTCATGCGGCGGACAACGGGACCCACCCGAATCCGCGTCTCACCGTATTACGATCAGTTCCGCGTGCGGTTGATTCGCTCCTGCGGTGATATCGATCTCGATACCGCCGCCGTGACTCATCTGCGGCGGTTGTTCAGCAGAGACAAGAACCAGACGGTCCTGGCGCGCAAGGCAAGCCCATGGCTGGGCGAGGACAGCCGTTTTGACGTTCATTGGCGATTTCTCGGCGCAGTCATCGAGGAACCTGAAGCGGACGAGCGAAAACAACGTTATGATATCGATTGGTTCTAGTAATTTTTTCCTGGTGTGCATCGTCGCTGCTCTTGGGTGCCTGGCCGTACTCAGTATCCGGCATCTATGGGTGCTGAACGGTCGCCATTGGAACCTCTCCGAGGAGTTGTTGTGCCGCTGCCGTGCCTGCGGTTTGACGTTTCTGAGTCGGCGGGTGGAACGTGTCAGGCGGTGCCCCGCGTGTAATGTTCTTGTGCGAATCCGCGATAAGAGGTCGTCGAAGCGGATGCGATACTAACCATTCACCATTCACCATTCACCATTTTCCCCGATCCATTGGATACTCCCATAGAAACGATCATTATTCTTGACTTCGGTTCCCAGTATACACAGTTGATTGCCCGGCGCGTTCGGGAGCTGAATATCTACAGCCGCGTTGTCCCGTATAATCTCGCGGTTGCGGAAATCGAACGTCTGGCTCCGGCCGGCATGATCCTCAGTGGCGGCCCGGCAAGCGTTTACAACTCGGAGGCGCCGCAATGCGACCCGACCCTGTTCGGGCTGGGTATTCCAGTGCTCGGGATATGTTACGGGCTTCAACTCATGGTCTACCACTTGGACGGCGAGGTGGCATCAAGCAGCAGACGCGAGTTCGGCCACGCCATGCTGGACAGAGCGGTGGATACGGATCTGCTAGACGGGCTGCCCGAACAGCAAAGGGTATGGATGAGTCATGGCGATAAGGTGCTGTCGTTGCCGCCCGGATTCACGACCATCGCGACCACGTCGAACAGTGAATTCGCAGCCATTGCCAACATCGAGGCGAAGCTCTTCGGGTTGCAGTTTCATCCCGAGGTGGCCCATACGGAATACGGGACCGACATCCTGCGCAATTTCTGCCGCAGCATCAGCTCGTGTCACGGAACCTGGACGATGGCGTCCTTCATTGATCAAAGCGTACGTGAAATTCGCGAGCAAGTGAAAGACGACCAGGTCATCCTCGGTCTCAGTGGCGGCGTTGACTCGTCCGTCGCCGCCGCCCTGTTGCACAAAGCCATCGGTGCCCAGCTCTCCAGTATTTTCGTAAACAACGGCCTGGTCCGGGAAGGCGAACCGGAGGCTGTCCGCCGCATGTTCGGCAATGCCTTCGCCATGAACCTGGATTATGTCGACGCCACCGACCGCTTCTTGAAGCCGCTTGTCGGTGTCATCGATCCGGAAGAGAAGCGAAAGATCATCGGGCATGAGTTCATCGCCGTTTTCGAGGAGGAAGCACGGAAATTCGAAAAGGCCCGTTTCCTGGGGCAGGGGACAACCTATCCTGACGTCATTGAAAGTGTTTCGATCGACGGGAATCCGAGCGCCTTGATAAAGAGTCATCACAACGTCGGCGGCCTGCCGGAGATCATGCAACTCGAACTGGTCGAGCCATTGCGCAATCTGTTCAAGGATGAAGTGCGCGAAGTCGGTCGGCAGCTCGGGCTCTCCCAAGAAGTCGTTATGCGGCAGCCCTTCCCCGGTCCCGGTCTGGCCGTGCGAATCATCGGCGAAGTGACGCCGGAGCGCCTGACCGTCCTGCGTCAGGCCGACAAGATCGTCATTCAGATTATGAAAGAGACCGGCCACTACTACAAGGTGTGGCAGTCGTTTGCCGTGCTGCTCCCGGTGCAGAGCGTCGGGGTCATGGGCGACGAGCGGACCTATGAAAACACCATTGCCATCCGCATTGTCGAGAGCCTCGACGGAATGACGGCCGACTGGTCGCATATTCCATATGAAATACTCGGGCATATATCCAACCGGATCATCAATGAAGTCCGTGGCGTCAACCGTGTCTGCTACGACATAAGCTCAAAACCACCCAGCACGATCGAATGGGAATGAAGGGAATCGAAAATCAAAAATGCGTATTATCAGCGGCGGAGCCAAGGGTGTTGTTTTGTCGCCGCCAGCCCGGACGGTCCGGCCGACCACCGACCGAGTCAAGGAATCCATGTTCGCTATACTTGGCGATCTCCAGGAGCGGATCGTCGTCGATCTTTTCGCCGGCTCCGGCGCCCTTGGGCTGGAGGCCCTGAGTCGCGGCGCCGCGGCGGTTTACTTGGTGGAAAACCAGGCGCGGAACTGCAGACTGATCGAGCGCAACGCGGCGAAAGTCGTCAAATCCTGTGGCCGCAAGGATTCGGCTCATGTCATTCGTGGCGATGTCATGCGGGCGCCGCAAATCCTGGCCGCCGTGCGACCGGATGTAATACTTGCCGATCCGCCCTATCATCCGGGGCCGGGGGAGAAAGGGGCTGTCGATTTGCTGCAGAGTAGTGACTTCGCGGAATGGGCCGGGTCGGCGATGCTCGTACTCGAGCAGTCCGTACACAATCGGCTCGCGGAAGGCGCGACGGGAGAGTGGGAAGTTTTCCGGGAAAAAACGTACGGTGATACGGTGCTGTATTTTTTGAGGCGGTAGCCAAAAAATACTAGAAATCCAGCTGACAGGCTCGCGCCACCTCGGCGGCGGTGGTGACGCCGCTTGCGGCCTTCGATTCGCCATCCTCACGCAGCGTCCGCATGCCGTTCTTCCGGGCTGTGGCATTCAATGTGGCGTTGTCGACTTCATGAGCGATGCCGCGGCGGATGTCATCGTCCACGGCAAGAAACTCGAAGATGCCGACACGGTCGCGGAAGCCGGAGCCGGCACAGTTCCGGCAGGGCCGGATCGTCTGCGTCTGCTCGCCGGTCACGGTGTTTTCAACATGGGTGCGCGTTGCATTGTACTCGAAACCGCTGGCCGGCAACCCGGTGCCCTTGCAGACAGCGCAGACCTTCCGTATCAGGCGCTGAGACAGTACGCCCACCAATGCTGAGGAGATGAGAAATTTTTCCACCCCCATATCGAGGAGACGGCTGATGGCGCCGGTTGCATCGTTCGTATGCAGCGTACTCAGGACCAGATGGCCGGTCAATGCCGCATTGATGGCGATGTCGGCGGTTTCCTTGTCGCGAATCTCACCGACAAGAATGATGTCGGGATCCTGGCGCACAATGTGACGCAGCCCGCCGGCGAACGTCAGCCCGATGGTCGGCCGCACCTGAATTTGCGTGACACCGGCGATCTGGTATTCCACCGGATCTTCGATGGTGATGATTTTCTTCTCCTCCGAGTCCAGCAAATTCATGACGCAATAGAGCGTTGTCGTCTTGCCGCTGCCCGTGGGCCCGACGACCAGGACCATGCCGTGGGGCAGTTTGATCAGCTGCGCGAACCGCCCCATCAACTCCGACCCCATGCCGATATTCTCCAGCGTAAAGAGCTCGATGTTCTTGCGCAGGATCCGCAGGACGATGCTCTCGCCGTGCATGGAGGGAACGGTGCTTAGGCGGACATCGATCTGAGAGCGGCCGATCTGCAGGTCGGTGCGGCCGTCCTGCGGCAGACGGCGTTCAGCGATGTTCAAACCGCCGATCAGTTTCAAGCGGCTGGCGATGGCGGAATAGGAGGCGATCGGCGGCGTCATGACGGTCTGCAGCAGACCGTCGATACGGAATCGAATCGCCAGCTGTTTTTCCGATGGTTCCACGTGGATATCGCTGGCCGTCATCTCGACGGCACGGGCGAACATGTCGTTGACAAGCCGGACGATCGGCGCTTCCAATGCCAGGTCCCGCAACGCCTCCTCGCTGGCGTCCCCGTCAACGGCCAGGCCGTCGATGTCGCCTTTACCCGGCTTATGTTCGTACAGCTCGCTCAGCAGGCGTTCGATGTGGGTGCGCTGGGAAAGGTAAAATTCGACCTTGCGACCGAGCAGATGCCGCCAGTGGTACGCGATCTCTCCAAGATTATACGGCGTCGCTACAGCGAGTGCAACCGACACATCGTCCCACGAAACGGGCAGGCAAAGCCAGTTGTTGAGATAGTCGAAGGTAATACCCGAAAAGCTGTTGATGTTTTCCAGTCCTTCGTCCTCGATAACCGGCAGACCCGTCGCCTGCGCATAGCCCTGGAGAATGTCCTGTTCGGACAGCCGCCCCTGGGTGCACAGGTCCCATTCATCCATGGGTTGAAAGTCATCCAGTGCCGCACCGTCATCGAGGAACGTCTGGATCTTGTCCCGGATGGCATCGATATCGACGGTGGTCGAAACGGGCTGATCGTCCGTCGCGGCTGCGTCGCCGGTTGCCGGAGCGGGCCCGGTCTCCGTCGACGCATGGGCGCCGAAGTCGTCATCCGGCCGGCGGATGGATTGGTCCGATCCCGGCTCATTTATGTTGTCCGATGAGTTCATTTTGGAACGCCTGCGGCGATTGTCGGAATGGTGGAATGATGGCGCACTGTTGTGACGATATACAGTGGTCAGAAGGTGCATTCGGCGTCGGGTATTTGCGGCCCGACGACCTCGCGCCGTTGGGCCGCAAATACCCAAGCGTTCGAGTACCTGAATAGTTACCTTCCGACCTTCCACAATTCCATCATGCCAACACGCCATCTCCTCAATACCGCCACATCATTTTTCGGGGCTGCCCAGATTGGCTTTCCGTCGCGCGCCCAACGCGCTCGTCCATTACTTCCAAAGCTCTTTCATACCGTTCGACCAGCTTTGCATGGTCAGTCCGGATATCGAGCACCTTGACGGTGATCAACAGAAGCAGTTCGCGGCGCTTTTCATTTTCCTTTTTTTCGGTAAAGAACCTGCCGAAATATGGCAAGTCCTTTAAAAATGGCACGCCGGTCTCCGACGTCGTCTTGTCCTCCTGGATCAATCCACCCAACAGAACCGTCGCACCATCCTCGACGATGAGCGATGATTGCACTGTGCTGCGCGTGATCGTCGGTGTATCCTGAACTCCGAATTCCGTTGCTTTGGCTGCTGAGACTTCCTGCTGCAGGTCCAGAGTAACCATGTTCTTTGCCGTAATGTGCGGTGTGACAGTGAGAATGGTTCCGGTGTCCTGATAGGAAATGTTCGAAAAATCCCGGCCCCCCTCGGTTATCTCCGTGCGCGTGCGAATGGGGACGCTGTCACCGACGTTGATGGTCGCCGTCTCCTCGCTCATAGCAACGATTTGTGGCGTGGACAATACGCGCGTGTTTGATTCGCCGGCAATTGCCGTTATCTGATGAAGCAATGCCTGCGGAGAAATGGCTTCCCCGAATAGAAACCCGAAATTATTGCCGGGCACATTGCCTTCGCCGGATTTATTAAACCCAATGTCTGCGTCGTAGTCACCGAACCGGGCGTTCCAGGCATATCTAAAGCCGAACTCGGTGTCGTTGTCGAGCAGGATATCAACAATATACATTTCAATCATGACCTGGGGCGGCGGTGTGTCGAATTTCTCGAGGAAGAGTTTGAGTCGCACCCACGCCCGCCGCGTCGTGCGAACGATGAGGCGGTTGTGATTGCCGTCGGCAAAGATGGTGATGGGGACGTCGAATATGGTCTGCGCTTCGCCTTCGGCAGCGGCGGTGCGCCGCGACTGTTGCTGGATCTGCGCCGGCTGGGCCGCCTGCCCTCGGGTCAGCTGCTGGGTATCGTCGCTCTGGCGCCGCCGGCTTGGCGAGGCAGCGGTGGTGCGTGAGCCGGTAAAAAACACACTGACAGCCTCGCTGAGGAAGTCGGCCCGGTTGAATTTGACCGCATACTCAAAGATTTCCTCCTGTTCGTCTCCGCCGGTCTTTTCGCGGTCCAGGAGATCGACCCAGCGCTGGACCTCATCGAGGACCTCGACGGTCGGCGCCGCGGCCAGCAATACCTGTGGCCGTTCGAGAGCAACAAGCTTGATGCTGTGGCCGTCGCCTTTTTCACTGGTCGTCACGGGAAATCCCAGTGTCGGCAGGATCACCTTGAGCTCGTCCAGAATCTGCATGACATCGACATAGTGGCAGGCAAAACTGATCATCGGCCATTTCGTCTCGCCCATGACGTCCAGTCGACCGATGATTTCCAACAGTTTCTCGATATTGGCCGGCGCCTCGATGATCAGTAGACTGTTTAAATGCTGAATGGGTTGGATCGTCGCGCCCTCGGTCGTGAACGGCTTCAGCATGCCGGCGATGTCACTAGGCGCTGTGTTATAGAGTCGTACGAACGACACGTCGATGTTCGGAACGGGATCGTGGGTCGCGAACAGCCAGCGATCCTGTGGCATCTTAGCAAACGGTAGAATCTCGACAAATTTTCGCTTTTTCGTCGCGAAAGCCCCGTTGAGCCAGAGAATGTGTTCAAACAGCTCCCACACCTCGCGGCGCGGCATTTCTGCCGTCAACCTGAAATTGACGGTGCCGGAGACGCTGGCATCGATCAGATACTGAAACTCGAGGGTTATCGAGAACATCTCGACGACTTCAGTAATCCTGGATTCATCAAAATTAAAATCCACCGGAGTCAGCTCATCGGGGTTCTCGATATCGGCGGTCATATCGGCAGGGAGATGGTAGCGCGACCGCGGCGGTTTCACCGGATCCGGCTCGAGATTGCGTGACGGCAGAATAATACCTTCGGAGGGATAATCCATTTCCATGCCGTCCGGCGGCAGATCACCTTCATCAAATCCGGCCGTTTTGATTTCGGCCGTGACATCCGGCGGCATCGTCTCAGCGGCGCGACCTGCCGCCGCCGGCATCGGTGCATCGGCCTCCGCATAGGCCGTCGCCAGCGGACCGAACGTGCGACAGCCGTTGACGAAGGTGAAGCCAAAAATGGCTATGAACAGCCCGCAAAATCTGCGAAACAGGAGATTGTTAATCTTGATCATGTAGGGCCTTTGTGAATCTTTAGGGATTAGAACCGGCAATCGCACCCCTGCCGGCTCCGCCTACGAGGCGCCGGTTCCGCCTCCGGAACTAGTACACCGTACTAGCCCGGCGGGATCCCGACCTACCGCCTCTTTACAGGTTTTCTGAACGGATACGATCACATGGAATCATCAAGAGGAATGGAAAGTGCGCGGAGATCAGGCCGTCATTCGGGGAATGGTCCCTTTTGCCGCCTGGCTGGACCCGGACGGGGTCGGCAGGGCCGCCCTGAGGAAAAACGCCGATTGTGGTCAGGTAAGAACACGGTGCCGTCTGTTCAGCCACGGCTGAACAGACCTTTGCACCTCCCGTTGTTCACGTCCAAAACAGGCTCGCCTATGATTACTGAATGATACGATTGAAAAGGCTCGGTCACATGCGGTCAATTCTGTTGCATCGTCGGATAGCCGGGTCCAGCGCTCTCACTCACTTTCCCATCCTTCGCTGGCGCCGCGGATGAATCGCCGCCGTACGTCGTCTCTTCGAGTCCGGGCATCACGCCGCCGCTGAGTCCGGACATCACCGACAGTATCGGTGATTGCCTTGCGAATGTCCTGAATCCGTGTCTGCCGATTCCCGCCGTCCGGCTGCGTCGGCTCGGCGGCGGCCGGCGGCGGCGGCGGCGGCGGCGGCCGCCGCATCGGGGCGCCTTTTTTCGCCGCCGCTTTGGCTTTGTCAGCCTGGCCCGCCCTAGCCGTCTTCTTCTTCCCTGCATCGGCGGCCTTGGCTAACTGCTTGAAGGCGTCCTCCCGCCGGCCCTTGCTGTACTCATCTCCCTTATTGATATATAACGGGAGATCGTGGTCACCTTTCCTCAACAGCACCGCATCGATGTTGATCTTAGCGAGGATGTAACCGGTCTCACCGACGGGATCGTTAAGACGATAAACCTTTCGGTTTTCATCCTTGCGGGCTTTCCGCGGCGGTTGCTTGCGCGCCTTGGCGGTCCGGCGTGCCGGGGTGCGGCGTCCGCGCTTCGGCTTCGGTCGCTCTTGCCGATAAATGATACTGGCGCAGGCTCTGTCCTGCACCCGGGCAATGCTGACCAGTTCGAAAACCTCGTTGACTTTCTCTTCTTCGATCTCGGGTTTTTCGGGTTCGACGAATTCCTCGAATACCCGCTGCGGATGGAAGAGGTTTTTCTCCCAGATAACATCGGCCCGGCGGACGTCCCGATTCACATTCGGGCGTCGTGCCGCTTTGCGTTTCGATGGCGGCCGGAATTCACTGGCGGCCAGTGCCCCTTCGTCGGATACGGTCGGGGCCGACGAAGATTTCACAAGATGGACGGTGAGCAGAACCGCCGCCACCGTCAGCAGAATATTTGCGAGAAACAGCAGCCCTTTCATGGTTCGACCTCCGATATGTATTTCCCGCCTGAGGCGGACCGGCTGTCATTCGTCATTTCCTGAAGTCTCAGATCCCTTCCAGGTATTCGGACGCTTCCTTCGAAAGAACGAATGCCCGGATCTTGCACTTCTTTACCGTGACGCCGGTCGGTCCCTTCCGCTTGTTGGGACGAATCGTAAAGTCATTGAATTCTAGGAGGTGCGGCTTGTTCCCCTCAATGTCTCGGATAAATCGGAAGACGGATTTGATACTGGTCTTGGATCTCGTATTAATCGTGACCTCGATGGCGCGAATGTGATCACTCAGTTCGCGAATCTGCGGAGTGCTGACGTTACTCAGTTCGACGCCAGCCTGATTGGCAATCCGCTGGATGCGGGACTGGATTTCGTTGGCCGTCGTCCGTCCCTGCCATGGCCAGAAGCCGGTCGTCATTGGCTTGATGGTCTCGCGTCGGCTGTCGCGTTTATGGGCAACGGCCTCGAGCTTGGCCAGCTTCTCTTTCAGGTCGCGGATCTTCGCCTTTTCCTCGGCAATGCGTGCTTTCGTCGGCAAGGTGGTACTGCTGGGCTCGAGAAAGTGGAGCGCGTACAAGCCGATCAGGAACAGTATGACCAGCACGTAAAATAGTTTCTTGCGCGATGTCAGTTTTGAATTGCCGGCCATTGCTTGCCTTTCCTGATGCTAAGGACCGTAAATGCGCTTACTCGTCCATTTCTTCGCTGTCGGCCGCCGGGGCCTCCTCCGTCGACTCTAGCTCCTGCGTTGCGTCGTCCGCATCGCTCTGTCCACCGTCCGTCTCCTCGGCTTCCCCTTCGCCATTCGCTTGTGCCTCTTCATCAGCGGCTTCGGCGGCCGCCGCCGCTGCGCGTCGTTGTAAGATCCTGCGCGATAGTTGATCATTACGACTTCGCGGCCCCGGGCCAATCGCGCCGGCCGGCGGCGGTGGTGGTGGCGGCGGGGCCGCGAAGTCGTTCATTCGTGCCGGCGCGATTGGCGGCGGCTGTGCAGGCATCGCTGTTTCGGCCCGATACGCGTGACGATACTTGACCCGGCCTTTCAAGAAATAACCCATGGCATCAGTGCCACGGATAGCTTTCTGCTCATAGCTCGCCTCCTCGAATATCGAGCTTTCCCGTACCGCCTCGATAAATTCCGGTTCATCGGCCTCGGCTTCGAACTCGACGCGCAGATCTCCATCGGTGGCGTCCCATTTCAACGCGGTAGCCCACATTCGATCACTGGCATTCGATGTCAAGTCCGCGAGGACTTCCATCAGTGGTAGACGTGGGGTCCGATGCTCCTTTATTTCCGCCTCGAGCTGGTCCGCCAGATCCTCGGTCGTCTCCGGGACCATCAGGATTTCGAGCTTCGCCTGTAACTGTTTTCGCTCCGCTGCGACGGCGGCATACTTCTGGTAATTGTCGTAGCCCCATGAACTGCCGATCATACCGAGAACAAAAATCACATAGACGGCAGCGACCAAGGTAAAGATTTTGGAGAAACGGTTTCGCCGCGGACGAATTTCCAGCGGTACCGGCAGCCAGTTCTTCTGATCGTGAGCGAATTGTTCACTCAGACCGTAGCGTCCAAGAATCAAGGCAGCCGCGAACGATCTCTGCTCTTCCGATGACAGCTCGGCCAGACCGCCGATCTGCAGACCGCCCGCCGTCAGCGGCTCCTTCCCCAGACCAAAAATCTGTCCGTTCTCCGGTATCTCCGACGTGTAGCTGATCATGCGCCGGCCGCCATTCTGATGGCGGAAGACAAAGACGTCCCCATTAATACCTTCACTGAGGCCGACATCGGTGTCCGCCAAAACCGGATCGAGTGCGGCGGTAGCCGGAATGATCATGTCCACGCCGGACCCCAGACCGCTCGATGCGTCCAGCCAATCATTCCAGTCCTCCTCCCGGAAATACACCAGGCGCACCAGGTTCAGATCGCCTTCCGGCGCCTTGCCGATGATGCGGTAGCCCCACGTCAATTCATCGGCCTGGATCGGCGAAAACTTGGTCAATTCGAACTGAAGTGCCAGCCGCAGGTCTTCGGGCGCAATTTTCGGCATGGTCACATCGATGAAGCAGGCTTTTTGGGAAATGCCGCCGACAATGACGGTCGTGTCGGGGTCGACATCGAGAGCGGCACGCCCCATCTGTAGCAGCTGAGCGTTGGACTGTCCGCTCTTGCGCTGTGCCTGCCAGAATGCCCGGATTCGCGTCGTGTCGCCGGCGCGATCACAGCGGACACCGCAGAACCGGCTCTCCGGGTCCCAGGTAAAAACAACACAGCGATTGTTTCGAAAGAGGGCCATCGGGTTTGTGAATCGAAAGTGGCTTTGTCAACGTGGACGTGCCTTAAGTCAGCGCCTGATCATACTATGACTTGCTGAAAATCAGGGGGTTCCAAAAAGAAAAGGCAACAGTGACTTGGGCCGCGGCGTCAATTCAGAGCGTTGGTCGCAGGCATGGGGCCGCCAGGCGGAGCGCCGGAACATCCCGGAACCACTGCCTTGCTGCAATATAAATTTAACCTATCGCCCACGTAATACAACGCACAGGCCATATGAATCAATGACCTCCCGCTCGCTATTTCGGTCGCCGGGGTTCATCTTACCGGCATGCTATCATTGCTCTTGACAGGCGTCACGTCGGGCATCGGCCGAGTCGTATTGCGACGATCTCTCGAGGACGGCCATACGGTTTCAGCGGTCGTTCGCAATGCTCAGCAACGGACGGAACTGCTTCACCGGCACAGCGACCGGCTGCAGGTGCACGTCGCCGATCTGGCCGATCGTGCCGCCGTCCGAAACTTCGTCGATGGCGCCAAAGGAACGGCATTCGACATCATTCTGCTGAATGCCGGATGTGCGAAGGTGGGCCGCTTTCACAGGCTCGCGGAACAGACTATGGACGATATCATGGAGACGAACCTGCTGACAAATATGCGCATCGTCCATGGGATGATGCCCGCCATTCAGGCACACGGAACGAAGATCGTCTTCGTCAGTTCGATCGTCGCACGTATGCCGGGCCGGGAGTATGCCAGCTACGCCGTCTCCAAGGCCGGCCTCAGCCAATTCTATAACGCCGTTTCACTGGAATACCCCGATCTTCCATTGCTCTGTGTCGAGATCGGCCCCGTCGACACACCGTTTCACGACAAGGCCGACCTAAAGATTGAAAAGAAATCCATGTTCAAGCCGCAGGAATTGATCGGCAACCGCCTCTACGAAGCAATGCTGACGCGAACTGGAATCACTACCCTGGCTGCCGACTGGGCGCTGGTACGCAAGGTCGCCATGGTTTTTGAGGACGCCATTGTAGCGCTGCAACGGTGGCGCCGCCGCCGGTCCGAAACCGGAAGCACTACGGGCGACTGAGGGACATCCTGGAACGTGAGCGGGAAGGCCGGATTTGAAACTTTCTCGTCCTTCGTCCTCGTTATCGATTTGCAGTCGAGGACGAGGACGAGGACGAGGACGATATGTTTCTGACTGCCAAAACTGGCTGCGCCAGAAAGTCACTGAACCCTGTACGCTTTCCGCCTTCGCTGGATCGTTCCTCAGGAGCGCCCGCCGCCTCCCGCTACGATCCGTCTCCGTCAGCCGACGGAAGACGGATTATTACAAATCGAAACTTTTGTTGGTAGCCGGACGCTTGCCCTCCAGGGCTATGACTGCAATCTACCGGTCCCCGAACACCTGAAATCTAGATCCAAGTTCCTCAGGAGCCACACGAATGCGAAATGTGCTTATCACCGGCGGGGCAGCCGGCCTCGGACGGGCGCTGACGCGGCATCTCGCCGCCGACGACTGCCGGGTCACGGTCGCCGATATCGACCATGAAAACGGACGGTGTCTCGCCGGTGAGCGTGATAACATCGCGTACGTCCCATTGGATGTCGCCGATCCTGCCGCTTCCGATCTCGCGTCGGCAACGGATGTCTATGATATTGTGATCTGCAACGCGGGAATCAGTATCAGCGGCGATTTCCGCGAGATTCCGTTTGCCGATGAAGAGCGGGTATTCGCTGTCAATACGCTCGGCCACATTCAGTTGGTCAAGCAACTGTTGCGGACCAACCGGCTGACGGCGGATGGGCGCATCGCCTTTATCTGTTCGGCGACCGTCTTTTTTCCCTTTCCGATTGCCCTCGCCTACGCCGCCAGCAAGTCCGCACTGGATGGGTTCGCTGCAGCCCTCGATGCCTATCTGCATGGCTGCGGAATAACCGTCACGCGCGTCTATCCGGGGCCCATGCGAACGGACCACCTGCGCTTCTATGCCGGCTTCGATAGAGGCCGGGGTGCGGATCCGGAACGCATTGCACCGGTCGTGATTCGAGGGATCATGAATCGCAAACGTCGCGTTCTGCCCGACAGTGCGAGCCGGCTGTTATACCTTTTGTCCTTGGTGCCGGGGCTTCTCAGCCGCCTGGCGCACAATCAGTATCGGGACAATCTGCGGGAACGGTGAGCGGGTCTACTGGAATCGAAATGGCGAGCTTCCCGGGCGTGGCAGCGGCCATTGTGCGGTTGTGAAATAAGTGAAATGAAAATGGCCGCCCGGGGCGACCGCTGGAGGGTGAGCGTCTGCGCCGTTGTCGGGACGTCGCATCTACGACTCATTTGTCATCTTCGTTCATTGCCGCTTCCGCATTCCAACTCCCCGTGTACGGAAATTTCCCATCTCCGACCGCAGCGGCGAATTTCCGCACCAGCAAGCCACGCACCCGAAGAACGACGACGCCGAAGAAAACGATGGCAATGATGACGTGGGCATGAACAACCAGCAGGATCCACGGTTTACGCAGCCAGAGACGACGAAATCCCTCGATGGCCTCCGCGTAGCTGGTCATGAAGGTGAACGTGATGAGCGAGATCACGGCGCCAAGCAAGGGTACTAGCAGGAGATAAAAGATGATGAACTGCGTGACGCGGCCCAGGCGTTCACTGCCGAAATCACGGTATGACACTGCCAGACAGGTGGCCAAAAGGACGACATTGAAAAGAAGCCCGACCCCGGCCAGGGAGGCGAAGATCGAATTCAGGAACAGGTACATATTGTCCGGCGCCCGCAGACCAAAAATGGCGCCGGGTGCGAAACCAATCATGGCGACCGTCAGACAGCGGAGTCTGAAAACTGTGAATTCCCAGCGAGCGATTCCTTGGCAACGGCTGGGAAGGCGGAAACAAACCCAGGCAAGAGCGGCCATCGGCAACACACAAGCGACGTCAACATAGAGCAATTCGTTGCGACCGATCGACGGATAAACAAGTACGAAGACCGTTGCCAGCGTAGCATAGAGGATCCCGTCTAGGCTGCGAATTACCCGGAGAAGCATTGCGAAGTTCATGCCGTCATTGCGGAATACTCTTCGGAACTCATCAACAACTCCAGTTCCTCCGGCTCATCGTATTCCATCTTGAAGAGCCATCCATCCGTGTACGGGGCAATCAACATTTTGGAGGGGTTCAGGATGAGCCGCTTGTTGGTCGAAACGATTCGGCCGGTCAGCGGCGACATGATATCGTAGAGCCCGGTTTTTAAATGGAAGGTCATACATTCGGTGTCCGGTTCCAACTCGTCCGCCTCCATCGGAAGATCAACGCTCTGCACGTCCTTGAGCTGATCATGAAGGTCCTCGGTAATCCCAACAACGGCGACACGGCCGTCCGGTTTTACCCAGAGGTGGTGATGGGAGTATTTGAAGTCCTCGGGGGAAAATACCATGGATGTTTCCTCGGGTTGAAAAGGTAAAGGGCGTTTCCTCGGATTGGGAAGGTAAAATCGAAGTGCGGGGAGGCGAATTATTTCGAGTCTCGGTGTATGTTAATTCCCGTTTGTGATGATTCAATAGTGCTGTTCAAAAATTTCTAGCCGCCGCAGGAGCGCTCCCAAAAATGGCCAGTACAATGAAATATCTGGTGCTTACGCCGGACGGAAAAGAGTATGGTCCCGCGGAGGAGGATTTGTTGGTTCAATGGGCCGAAACGGGCCGCATCCCACCGGGCAGCCAGATCCGAAATTCACTCATGAAGGCCTGGAAACCGGTGACCGATCTGCGGTCCCTCGACGAAGCGCTCGAGAAACGGTATCACATGAGCGAGGCGGACAAACTATCCGACAAGCTCTCGGTCCTCGTCCACCCCAAGGACAAGCAGAAACCAACGCAAGCCTCTCAAGGGCTGCATCAGTCCGGCAGATTCGAGTATTCCCCGGGGACCTCGGGTTTGCGCTTCGGTGCCTGGGTGCTCGATACGCTTGTCCTGATGGTCGCCGGTGGGATCCTCTGGGCCATCGCCTGTACCCTCATCAACGGCGGCACAAACAAGGACGACGTATTCCGTCTGTTTACCGCTGTCTATCTGGTGACGATCTTTTTTTACTACGCCGTCCTTCTAGGGTTCACCGCACAGACCCTCGGCCAGTATTTCTGGGGCCTCATGATTGTCCGCAAAGAGGGGGAACCGGTACTCATGGGCCGCGCCTTTTGTTTCACTCTCTTTTATCTGTTGTTCTTTTGGTCAACGGTCATCTTCACTTTCGTACTGCCGAGTAAACGCGCGATTCAGGACGCACTGTCCGGATGCCGAATCGTGCGAATCAGTGTTCGTGACTAACCCCCCGGCGGCATGACCGCGTCAGCTATACGACAGCCCGACCGAGCCGGCCGCATACTGCTGCCCCGGCTGTTCCGTTACGTCCTTACGAACTTCCTCGTCATTCTCGTCAACTGTCTCGTCGCTTTCCTCATGCTTTTCCTGCTGGCGGCGGTGTATGACGATCTCGAAGACTTTCTCAAAGTCCGGGCTCCCGTGAGCGTTATTGCCCGGTACTTTATGCTCCTGCAGCCCACCCACTTCGTCAACGGCCTGCCGATGTCACTGCTGTTGGCGACCATGTATTGCGTCGCCAATCTGTGCCGGCACAACGAAATCACCGCCGTTCGCGCCAATGGCATATCGGTTGCCCAACTCGCAACGCCCATCTGGATCGTCGCCCTGATCTGCTCCGCACTGCATTTCGTGACCGCCGAGTGGTGGGCGCCCGCGGCAATCCAACGCGCCCAGGCTTTGAAGACCTTGACAACGGATCCACAGCGCATCCATGGCAACACGACCTCGGCCTATTTGGCATATCACAATTCCGAGGAGCTGCGCGACTGGCTCTTTGAAGACTTTGATCAAAACGGTATCAGCACCGGCATCTTCATTACCCAGTTTCGACTCGACGGCACCGAGGAGTGGGAATTGCGTGCCGAGGGGGGCGACTATATCACCGACAACTGGATCTTCATCAAAGGTGTCAAACAAGAGTTCACTCGGCTCGGCGATCAGACGCTTCGTCCGCCGGAACGTTTCGAGCATTTGACCTGTCCCGATCTGACGGAGGATCCAAGAGACATCTCGTTTATCTACAATCTGAAGCTGAACCAAAGTATGGCAATTCCAAAGATTCTGCGCATACTTCGATCGCAATCCATTAACGTCTCGCCTAGCACGGAGGCAATATTGAAGACCTATTTATTTAATCGCATTTTCTTTCCGCTGTCCTGCCTCGTCGCCGTTCTGCTGGGGTTGCCGCTGGCTGTTACCAATGAGCGCGGGACCGCCATGCGCAGCTTTCTGACGGCAATCGGAATCATGGTCATGTACATGGTGATGACGGAAATCCTGATCGTCCTCGGCAAAAGCCAGATGCTACCGCCGGTCGTAGCCGGTGCCTTGCCCTTTCTCGCTTTCACCTGTTGGGGTATATGGGAAATAATGGAGATGGGCTGAACACACCATTCTTCTATCGGTCCAATCTCCCAATCTCCCAATCTCCCAATCTCCCAATCTCCCAATCTCCCAATCTCCCAATCTCCCAATCCTTCCGATGGTTCGTGGCGACTTCAACAATCTCTTCCCGGATGAACTGGCCGCCACCGAAGACAGGTTTCGCCGGCGTCAGGCCACCGGCTCGGTCCGTCGAGCCGGTGCACCACGGCGTCACTAACGCCGGCAACGCCTGAAGCTGCGACTGGCATTCTGGTTTGCCGTCCTGTTCGTGGTTGTTGCCTGCCGCCTGGCAACGCACCTGGCGGTGACCCGGGCCGGTATGCCGGGTCAGGTGACAGACGTGGCATCCCCGCTCCGCGCCCCGGCCCGGACCTCGGCGACGCGGGCCCTTATTCTGCCTGGCACACGGGTCGTTGCGGGGCCCCTGCTGGGCACCCCTCGAGGGCCTCGCGGCGGGGAGTGCCGCATCTCAGGCGGCCCAACGGCGTGCCGTCCTGAACTACCGGCTGCCGGTCGAAATCGAAAACTCCATCGGTATGCGATTCCGTCTGATCCCTCACTGCACCTATGTGATGGGCAGCCCCGCATCCGAACCCGGACGTGGGGCGGACAAACCGGAACATGTCGTCCGCCGTCACCGCCCCGTTGTACGTCGCCGCGTGTGAGGTCACGCAGGAACAATGGATGGCGGTCATGGGCCATGAACAGAACCCGTCCTGGTTCCAGGACACGACGCTGAATCGGCCGGTCGAAGAAGTTACGTGGGCCATGTGCGCAGAGTTCGCCGCCCGCTTGTGCGGGCTCGAGAAATTGCCACGCGGAAATTATCGTCTGCCGAGCGAAGAAGAGCGGGAATACGCGTGTCGTGCCGGGACCCGGACACCGTATTGCTGCAGCGGCTCGTGGCAGGATCTGAGGCGCTATGCGGACTACGCACAAACGCAGCCGAAAGGCACGCGTCTCGTCGGACGCCGGCGACCCAACGCGTGGGGAATCTGCGACATGCGCGGCAACGTCTGGGAGTGGTGTGCGAATGACTTTTACGACTACCTCGAGCCCGCTGACGTGGATGCTGTCCGCAAGAGCATCCGCGGCGGCAACTGGCTTGCCGATTATTCCAACTGCCGCTTTGCCAGCCGCTACCGGCTACCGCCCGATTCACATGGTAATATGTGCGGATTCCGCCTGGTGCGCAGCGTCCCACCCTCAATGCTGCGGCCAACCGAGCGTCCGAATGAGTGAGTGCCAAGAATCCTGTGGTCATGCCGCACGGCCGTCAATAACGGATCATGGTTGCAGGGAAATAATGAGCGTCACGGCCGATCGAATCCAGGTCGTATTCACCTTTATATTTCGCACCCTCCAGACAACGTGTCACCGCGTTTACAGCCAGGTCTCCGCGCCGGAGATAGCCCGCCAGAATGTTGCGAAACTCCGAACGCCACAGGATGGACGAACCCCAATGCGGATCCCTCGCCAGAGCGGCTTCCGCAATAGACCATCAGCCTATCTGTGGCCGCATTGAAGGCGTCGGCCTCGCCGCGAAACGCGTGATAGCTCAAGAGAATCACTGCGTTGGACAACGGATCAGATGATACGCGTTTCTGGTAGCCGGGGTCTTCAAGGTTGGCGACCAGCGTAGGCGTGTCTGAGTACCTATCCAGAAATGGAATGATGTGTCGGTCCATGGCGATCTTCGCGTTGTGAACTGCCGAATGGGGGTCTCGCTCCGACATGTAGAGATTCGAGCTGATGCCACTGTTCACGATGTTGTCACAGTTGATGAACAGTGAGTAGTAGTCCGGGAGCCCCCGTTCGCGTAGAGGTGATGCGCCAGATAGGCACCTTCGAGGTCTTGGAAGCCTATGTGACAGGTCAGCTGCATGCGGTAAACCGCGACATCCGTTCGCCGTGAGCGGATAACGTCCATCCAAATCGCTTGCTGCTGGCCGATAGCGCGCTTGGCGTACTGTCAACCGACTTCTTCAGCCGGTAGCCTCACTCACCCATGACAAGGGCTCATCTCGTCGAACAGTCGTGATAGGAAAGTCTTGATCATTCTCTTGTGCACAACCAGTTATTGTGTTATACTTCGAAGCCGGCCGCAAAGCTGTAACCGACCTCGATGCAATGAGTTTTGAATCCCGGGATGATCGATTTATTCTGAAACGAATAAGGGCAGATCATCATTTTTCGTAGGATTTCGGCCTATGCCCCTAAAATAGCGGTAGTTTTTTTTTTGCACAAGAAAATTATTCGTGAGATCGGGAACTTTTTTTCCGTCGGTATTGCGCGAGCACCAAGCCGCAGTTGTAATCAGAGAAAGAGATTGATCAGCGCCTGAGCCAGGCCGATCAGCGCGCCGAGAACACCGCCGAACAGGTTGATGTGCCGGAATTGCCGGCGCGAGACACCGAGCACCAGCTCCTCGAGTTGAACGATGTCCATGGCGTTGATCTTTTCTTCGATCTTGCGACCGATGTCAAGCTCGCCGCCATGGGCAACGGCTTCGTTCGCCATCTCTTCAACCGCCTCGAGAATCTTGTTGGCAATCTTCGGTGTCAGCGGGTCGAGCATTGCGGCAAGCGGCCCCAGGACATCGAACATCTCGCTGATCTTGCGGATAACGGCGCGGCGTGCTCGGGCGCCGGTGATCACAGCGTGAATCTCTCCGCCCGACAACAGCTTCGCCTCAAAGGTCTCGGCAATGTTGCGCGCTATCTGCCGGCGGTTACTGGGGATGACGCCGGGCGTGAACGGAAGCTGCCATTGGCCGATGCGTATGGGACGGTACGGACGAAACAGCATCTTGATCGCGACTTGATTGGTGAGAGCGCCGATGGCAGCGCCGACCGCGGGAAAGATGAGGAAATTAATGAGGGACATTCAGGATGGCTCAGAAATCGGTTCGCTTGCGGTAGGTGTTCATTAACTCGAGAATATCCTGGCGTATCGCGAACAGGCTTTTGCGGTAGCCGTTCAGTCTCGCCGCATCGATCAATGCTTTGCCCTCGACTTTCGCCAATGCGTCGATGCTGCTGTGCAGGCACCGCAGGCTGCGTTTTAGGCAGGCAACGATAAAGGCGCCGTTGGCGGGAATATCGTAACCGACATGGTCGAGGGGCCCGGCGAGGTTGGCCGCGGTCATCTGAAATTGAAAGACCATGCTGTGCAGGTCCGCGTCCCCGTCGTCCTCCATATGCCCCTCGGCCTGGCAGGCGAGCCACATCTCCAGGCTCAGATCAAAGGCGCGTTTGCTGAGCGGATGCTTGACGTGCCCGTGGTCGTCCCGAACCCAGTCGATTCCCTTCAGTGAGTGGATTCGGCTCGAGTGGTTGAGCACCGCGGGCATCGGGGTTTTTTCGTGGCCGCTTTCGGGGTTTCCCTTCTCTGCGGCGTCCAACGCCTCTTCGAGCCAGTCCCAGCCCATTTCGCGGGCCACCAGACGGTGTCGCGGTCCGAGTGGTAATTATAGGTTTCCAACAGGTCCGCAAAGCGGTCGGCGCACTCGTCCGATTCACGGAGATACTGCTCCCACTCGAATTCGTCCATTGGCGGGTTGTCCGCCAGGTCGTCCGCTGCCGGCGAATTGGCGTCAGCGGCTTCGTCCACGGACGCCTCGACGGCCTGCCCGAGCTGCCCGAACCAGTCGGCCATGCTCTTCTGGTTCTCCTCGAACTGTCGGCGCTCCTCGTCCGTGACATCTGCCAGTCCGGATCGGACACACGCACCTGGTAATTGTGGCTTTCAATAACAACCCGACCGTTACGTTTGGAGAACCACTCGAGATAGATGGTGTTGCCCCACTTACATGGGAAACGACTTGCCCGCCTTGCTTAGTCGCAGAATTTCGGCGATTGGCACCAGCGGAATCCGGCATTTGCGGGACGCCGTTATATCGCCGCCAACGCCTTTCTGATCCGGCGCCAGGCCAGTATGGTCCTCGGTCTTCGGGTCCGAGTTCTCGAATGTCATGCGGCAGCCGGCGAGGTCACGGTGACAATTCCCCGTCAGCTTCAGGGCCACGGGATCCGAACGGCCGAGGAGCCAGATGCGCCCGGTTACGCGACCGGCAATCGTGTTGTCGATCTCGCCGCGCTGCACACTTTCGTTTAATCGCCAGGCCATGGATGAAGATGCGGAGATTGGGGAATGACGAATGCGAATCGGCGCGTCTCGACTCTGCTGTCCAGCAGAAAGGTCGGGACTATTCGCGCCGGAATGGGTTATCAGCGGTCAGTGGTTAGTGATCGGATTCATTCCGGATTGCCCGCTGCCGGGCGATCTGGCAGACGATGGACCGCCCTCCGGGCTATGTCGTATGAAATTGGATCGCATCCCAGGGGCCTAACTTTCATTCGTTGGTATCCAGAATCGGACGTCTGGATTCAGAGAATCTGAAGATCACGTAACCATTCCGCACGCGCGACACGCTGAACGTGATCCGTCAGTTGACGGATGGCAGAATCCACAAACGCCGAACCCAAGGCAACATCCCGAAGCCAGCGAATCCTTCACCGCTATGCGGTTGCCTGAATTCGCGCGTTACTCAACACTGCCCCCGGATCACGGCTCCCGGGCAAGCCGCCGGATCCGCTCAAGTACGGGCGGGTGGCTATACTCGAAAAACACCTTTAATGGATGCGGTGTCAGGTTGGTTAGATTATCAACGCTCAGCTTCTTCAATGCCCGGATCAACAGTTCCGGATTGCCGTAGGTTGCCGATGCGAACGCATCTGCCTCGAATTCGAAACCGCGGGCCACAACATTGGTCGCGATCGCCAGCACCGCTGCGATCGGCCCGTAGATAAAACCGAAGAAAACCAGGCTCGCATACACCGACGTGTGCGTCATTCTAAATGCTGAAAACAGGTCGGCATTGTTAATGAACAATGACAGAATATAGAACATAAGGCCCATCGAGAGAATGGCAAAGCCAATAAGCTTGTGCACATGCTTTTTCTTGAAATGCCCCATTTCATGTGCCAGGATGATGACCAGTTCCTCGGGGTCATGCTTGTCGACGAGCGTGTCGTAAAGGACGATGCGCCGGGTTCGGCCAAAGCCGACGAAAAAGGCGTTCGTTTTGGTTGAACGGCGGTACCCGTCCATGGTCAATATGCCGCCCACAGCAAAGCCCTGTTCATCCGCGTAACGTGTGATGCTCTCTTTGAGTTTGCCGTCGGCAAGCGGTTCGAACCGATTGAACAGCGGCATGAGGATGGTCGGCGCAACAAAGACCAGAAAAAGATGAATGGCGGCGGCTGCCGCCCAGCAATACACCCAGGCCCAGGATCCGGCGCCTGCGAAAAAACAGATTACCAACGCCAGGACCGGGCCGCCGATCACGGCCATCAGGAAGAGTCGCTTGACGATATCGATCCGGAAGGTCCGGCCATCCATTCGATTGAAGCCGTAGCGTCCCTCGATACCGAACGTCCGGTGCCACGCAAAGGGCAGACGCCAGATGACGGCGACAATGACAAGCATGGCCGCAAACGCCAGACCCGTAAGAATCTCACCGAACCCAAGACGGCGCGCCGTCATATCGACGAAATTGAAGCCGCCCGCCAGAATGAATATGACGAGAAACGACGTCGTCACCGACGATTCCATCACATCGAAGCGGGTGTTGTCAATTAGATATTCCTGTGAGCGGCGATAGCGCTCCGGGTCATAGACGCGCTCGAAACCTTCCGGCAGTTCGGTCCGCAGATGATTGACATTGAGAACTTCGATGATCAGCCGCAAAAAGCAGGATCCGAGCAGGATGCCGATGACGGCGATCAGATAGGGGTTGATGGGCACGGAGCACGCAGGGGTGAAGGGTGGATGGGTGAATTAGGTCTTACCGAATCCGGCGGGAGGCCAAAATACGATCGCGCAACTTGACTTTTAGGTGGGAGGTGGACGTTGGAGGGAGAAACCCCGTCCAACGAATATTGCATGCTCAGGGTGATCGCCTTCGCGAATATTGCGGTAGACGCTGGAAACTCCGGCGCGAGCGTTCACCGTCCACCCCCCACCGTCCACCTGAATAGTCACCCCTAATCGTCCATGAACTCGAATTGGGTCTGCTTCGATCCGGCCCCGTCGGCTGCTGCTACCGGGGCGAACGAAAAACGGTGAATGGGCGACGGACCGAGTCGATTGAGGACCGCGATGTGCGCTTTCGTGCCGTACCCCTTGTGCCGGCGGAAGCCGTATTCGGGATACTCGCGGTCCGCGTCACACATAAGACGGTCGCGCGTAACCTTGGCAATGATACCGGCAGCGGCAACACATGCACATTTGGCATCGCCCTTGATGATGTTGCGTGCGGCGCAGGGAAGATCCGGGACCGGGCGGCCGTCGACAAGAATGAAATCCGCCGCTGGACACACTCGGGCAACCGCCCGGCGCATAGCCGCATGAGTCGCCCGCAGAATATTGAGCCGATCGATCTCCGACGGCGCCATGGCGACGACGGCTGTGACGACCTCCGGTGCTGCTGCCAGCCGCTCGTAAAGAGCCTGGCGTCGGGCCGCCGTCAACGTCTTTGAATCGGCCAGGCCCTCGAGTGTACAGCCCCGCGGAAGCATGACGGCTGCCGCGACGACGGGACCGGCCAGCGGCCCGCGTCCAGCCTCGTCGATGCCGACAACCCGCTGGTAGCCGCACCGATACACGATGTTCTCGATTTCAAACAGGTCCGCCGGCTCTTCCGGAAAGAGCATGGGAAAAATGGGAGGGATGGGAGGATGAAAAAACTATTCAGCGAGGTTCCGGCGCAGTCAGTTTGGCAGGCGGAAACAGTACTCGTAATCGATTACGAGTACTGTTTCTCGGGGGGTGGGGAATGAATGACGAATCGAAAATCAAAATGCCGTTCACGCCTTCTCGCTACGCAGCTTTTCCTTGACGCGTGCGTCCTTTCCAAATCGCTCGCGAAGATAGTATAGCTTGGCACGGCGTACATCGCCGCGCCGCTCGACCTCAATCTTGGCGACGCGTGGCGAATGCAGCGGGAACACACGCTCGACACCGAGACCATAAACGACTCGCCGAACCGTGAATGTCTCCTTGACGCCGCCGCCGCTGCGGCCGATCACCGTCCCGGTGAAACCCTGGACGCGTTCCTTCTCCCCCTCACGGATCAAGACATGAACCCGCACGGTGTCGCCAATGGCAAAATCAGCAACGTCATCCTTCAACTGCTCTTTGTTTATTTTCTCTAATACATTCATAGCTCAGGTCCTTATTTCGATTCGTTCACCAGGCTTTGTCGAAACCGCCTGATACGGCTCAATCTGGCGACCGGTCCTTGTCCTCGGCCGCCTCAATCAAATCAGGTCGCCGTTCACGGGTCCGCTGCCGGGCCGCTTGATGGCGCCATTCTTCGATCTTTCCATGATCACCGGAGAGCAGTATCTCGGGTACCTTCATCCCGCGATAATTATCGGGCCGTGTATACTGGGGATATTCGAGTAAGCCGCGGTTAAACGACTCCTCGACCGTCGACTGCCCGCAGCCGAGCACACCCGGCAGCAGCCGGACAACCGCATCGGCCACTACCATCGCTGCCAGGTTGCCGTTCGTCAATACATAATCGCCGATCGAGATCTCCTCATCAACAAGCCCTGTGCGGACGCGTTCGTCGACCCCCTCGTAATGGCCGCAGATCAGGATTAGGTGCGCCCGCTTTGCCAGCCCGTCCGCATGCGCCTGCGTGAAGGGCTGGCCCTGCGGAGTCAGCAGAATAACACGGCTGTCCGTCCGCCGCCGGTTATCGACCGCCGCGAACAGCGGCTCCGGCTTCATGACCATGCCGGCGCCGCCGCCATACGGGCGATCGTCGACGGTACGGTGACGATCCGACGTGAACTCCCTGAGGTCGATCAGGTTGAGTTGAACAAGTCCTTTTTCGCAGGCCCGCTTCATAATCGATTCGTTGAACGGGCCGGTGAACATCGCTGGGAAAATCGTTATGAAGTCCAGCGTCGTCATTACTCCAGGATTTCCACATTGACCTTCTTATTCAAACGAACCGCTGCCCCCTGGACCAGAGAGCGAATCGCATTGATCGTCTTGCCGTTCTTGCCAATGATCTTGCCGATGTCGCTTTTCCGACACTTCACCTTGATCATAAGACATTCGTTCGATACGTCGTGGGCAATGTCAACGTCTTCGGGGCAATCAACAAGATTCCGCGCGACGTAATCAACGAAGCCGGTCAGATTGGCCTCGCCCGAAGCGACGGCGCTCTGCGATTTGGCGGGTGCGTCACCTGACGTTCCGGCCGCCGCCGTCGCGGCGCCGCCGCCCATTAACTTTCTGAAAATACTTTTCAGCATGGCTCGGTCCTGTCGTAACGCGTTAGGCGAGCAACGCTCGCTTAGTTAAAGATCATGGGTGACGCGAGCCCGAAGATCAAGATGGGCTCGCCGCCCGGCGATCATGCGCCCGCGGGGCGCTCTTCATCGCTGTCCGCCGCTTCCGCCGCTTCCGCGCCAGCCGGTTCCGTAGCCGCAGCGTCCATGGTTTCCTCAGGGGCCGGCTCCGCACTTGCGGACGCCACAACTTCCGCTTCCGCGGCGACCGCTTCGGCAGCTGCGGCGTCTACGGTTTCCTCAGGGGTCGGCTCCGTACTTGCGGACGCCGCAACTTCCGCTTCCACGGCGACCGCTTCGGCAGCCGGTTCGGCAACCTCCGCTGGTTCGGACTCCGCAACTTCGGGCTCGGCGGCCTCGTCCGGGGCGGCTTCCACGGCGGCCGGGGTCTCCGCTTCCTCGGCAGCCTGCCCGTCGCGATATCGCTTTTTCTGCCGGCGCGGCGGTGCCGGCAAACCCTCACGGACGCGATGTATTATAGCAGCGACCGTTTCACTGGGCACGGCGCCCTGTGAAAGCCAGTAATCCACACGCTCGAGATTGAGTTTTTCCTGGTCCTTGCGGGGATCATAGACCCCGATGACCTCGATAAAACGGCCGTTTCGCGGACTTCGCTGGTCCGCCGCGACCACCCGAAAGCAGGCTTTTTTCCGCGCCCCGGTACGTCGTAATCGTAGTCGAACTGACATTTGTGCCTTGTTCCGATAGCGTCTCGGTTTCGTCGTGTTGTGTTTCTAATTTCTGGTAACAGGAAAGACTTGTACTATACCCGCGAGCCGAGGTCAGGCAAACGCATCCGGACTGTTTTTTAATTCGTCCTCAAAAAAAGCAATGGTCCGCCGCAGCCCCTCTTCGAGATCGACACGAGGTTGCCAGTTCAACAACGACCGCGCCTTGTCGATGCAGGGGCGGCGCCGCTGCGGATCATCGGCCGGCAACTCCCGGAAGACGATCTTCGATGCGGTGTTGGTCAGGCTGACGATCTGCTCGGCCAACTCCTGAATGGTGAATTCACCCGGGTTACCGATGTTTATGGGGCCGATGACATCCACCGGGGTTGCCATCATTCGTATCATGCCCTCGATGAGATCATCGACGTAGCAAAACGAGCGTGTCTGCGTGCCGTCCCCGTAGATCGTAATGTCCTTCCCGCGCAGCGCCTGAACAATAAAATTGCTGACAACGCGTCCGTCGTTGGGGTGCATACGCGGTCCATAGGTATTAAAGATGCGAATGACCTTGACGGCGAGCTTGATCTGCCGGTGATAGTCGAAGCAGAGCGTCTCGGCACAGCGCTTGCCTTCGTCATAACACGATCGTGGACCGATGGGGTTGACGTTGCCCCAATACTCCTCGACCTGGGGGTGATTTGCGGGATCGCCGTAGATCTCCGATGTTGACGCCTGCAGAAAGGGAACACCGAGCCGCTTGGCCATGCCGAGCATGTTGATGACGCCGTGGACGCACGTTTTCGTCGTCTGCACCGGTTGCTGCTGATAATGAATTGGCGAAGCGGGGCAGGCCAGATTGTAGATTTCATCAACCTCGAGATAGACCGGCAAGGTGATGTCGTGCCGGACCAGCTCGAAGCCGGGATGGGGCAACAGATGCCGGATGTTTTCCTTTCTGCCGGTAAAGAAATTATCCATGCAGATGACATCGTTGCCCTCGGCCAGCAATCGATCG
>CAUZRT010000001.1:0-45811 GCA_963582235.1 Lentisphaeria bacterium | reverse complement strand
GCGGTTCCGACCCCATCTTCGAACATTACCGCGAGCCGATAGACATCCGTCAGAAACTTGTTGGCGGCGATTGGTATTTGCGCTTTCGCGACGAAGTCAGTACCATCAATCGTGACTTCGAAATCACTGCGGAAGATGGTCCGTTTCCACGTGTCCCGGAGCTCGTAACGAAGGTGGCCTTGCCGGGGCGGGCCGGTATGCTCGAAGCGTGTGGACACGTGAATGGTGTCGCCGCGACTGTAGAATTCTTTGTCCAGATCGACGGCAGCAATCCTGACGTCGCCCTCGATGTCGCAGCCGAAGCTTTCCCACGCCAGGACCCGGCCGTCAGGATCGCGAACCACTGCATCCAGCAGATGCGGACCAGCGGCAAGGCCGGCTGGAAGTACGGATTTGACATTGATCGCCGCCCCGGTTGTTATGAAGACCTGGCGGGTTTCCGACAGCTCCCTCTGTCCGTCTGTGTTCCAGAGTCCGATCTCGACCGTGGCATCGGTATCTGTATCGGCGCTGAGCGACAGCTCGATGGTGGGCTGGTCGGCGCCGCGCCTGAACTTCAGAACGGTTGTCGGCGTGACGCGCACCGGCAGTTCACGGTGAGCCGCCCACATCATGGCCTTGGCAAGCAGGGAATATTCGTACTCCCAATAGGGAAAATGATGGTTAACGTGTTCGCTGCCGAGCGGGCGGGGGACGATCGAGAAAGCCGAGTTGCCAAACCCCGAACAGAGATTGACGATGCGTCCGTTCTCATGGGTGTTGACCATCAGCTTGGTGCCGCCGTTGTCGCCGACGAGAAGCAGGGTCGCGTCCGTCTTGCCGGGCCGGTATTCTCGGCTTTCGAATGGCGGGAAGCAGTCGATGGGGACGCCGTCAATGATCGGATGTCTGGTCGCTTTCCGCCAACGGTCGACGACAGGCGTTTCGCGCTCAATACCGGCGAACGGGAGTTGCATTGTGGCACAGGCGCCGCCGGAGTTTACGGCAATCCATCCGGTGCCGCCGGCAACCTGCTCGCGCAGCCAGCCGGTGAACGGCGCCATCTGGTCATCGGGCGAGAGCGCCGAAGTGACGATGACGTCGTAGCGGTTGCGCGCGATGTCGGTCATCATCGCCGGCTTATAGCGCTGAACCAGCAGCAGCGGCACGAAGTCATAGTTCATTTCGAACCGCTGGGCGAGTTCCACGACCTCACGCTGGAATGCGAGGTTGACAACGAACAGGACGCGCAGCGGGCCGCCGTGAAGAGGTGTCCCCCACTGCCGATGGGGGGTGACGGGCTGGTCCGAACGCGGTGCGTACATGGCCTCGAGAATGGGGCGTTGTGAGGGCGGCAAATGCTCGCCGCAGAGTAGCGAGGCATAACGCTCGGGCCTGATGTTATCGGTCCAGTGATCCGGCGGCGGGACCTCGGAACGGGCATCGGCAACCGCAACGGCGGCGGCGATTGTCATCAGGACGCGACGCGAGTAGCGATATATGCCGACACGGGTCAAACGCGGAGCGTGACAGCGCAGAGTGGGTGTTTGTGAGACCATGAAAGCTAAGGCAACTACTCAGCGGGTGACCGGCCCGCCCGTTTGGGCAGGCATGGAACAGTAATCGGACTCGATTACGAATTGTTTCAGGGGCATTGAACCCGAACTTCGAGTACGTAAAGTAGGTAGCATCTAAGATACACAGTCTAACAAGGACAGCAAAGGGAAAGAGTGCGCACGGGGTGGGGTCTACGCGACTGCCAACAGGTGGTAGCGAAGTAGTGTCTGACCGAGAGCCCGCGAATCTGGAAGCCCCGGTTTCTTCAGCCATGCAGCCGGACGGATGTGGCAGCCACAGTTACCGCTGCATGCTGTCACAGCGTCGTACGGGATGTACTCGGGGAGCGGTGCAAGGATCACCGCATTTCCAGAAGAATCTTGACGCGGCGTCGGCGCGTGGAGATGCGGTAATCCTTTGCCGCAGTCTTTGGTCGTCCAATTACACACAAAATTCATGGGGGTAGATGCCGAACACCGCGCCGATCCTATTCTCGAATCGACACTGCTCACCGTGCCGGAAATTCGACAAACACCTTCAAGGCTCCGTCGCGCCGTTCGTAGAAGGTATCGAATGCCGTTTGGATCTCGTCGAGCTTGAAACGGTGGGTCATGATAGGGGTAACATCGATTCGGCTTTCGCTGATCCAACGCATGGCGAGGGGAAAATCGCGGGTGAAAGTGGGCCCGACGCTGGTGTGCACAGTGATGTTCTTCAAAAATAGCTGTTGCCAGCGAATGCCGTTCATGATTCCGGTCGGCGTCGGCAGGCCGAAAAAGAGGATACGGCCGCGCTCGCGGCAAAGTTCGATGCAGAGGTTAAGCGCATGATCACGATGGCCAACGGCCTCGATGACGATGTCCGCCAAGTTGCCGCCGGTGATGCGTTCGACAGCGGCTATCGGATCTTCGCGATCGACGTTGACAACGGCGCTGGCGCCCATGGCCAAGCTTTTCGCGAGGCGAGAGTCGAGGCGATCGAGGCCGATGATTTCGCGGGCGCCGAGATTCCGGGCGCCGGCGGCGAGCAACTGGCCCATGGGGCCCTGACCGACGACCACGATATCTAGATCGACTAGGGTGGGCAGCTTTTTCAAAGCGCAAATCACAGTACCGAGCGGTTGTGCGAGCACTGCCTGTTCGTCGCTGACGTTCGGCGCCAGCGGGATGGCCCGTTCGTCGGCGACATCGAATCGTTCCCAAAGTCCAAAATGAACGTCGGGCACACATAAAACCCGATCGCCCGGACGAAACCGCGCGCCGTTCGTTTCGACGACCCTGCCGATCATCTCATGCAGCGACTGTCCGACGTTCGGCATGAACTTCGGATAATCCCGCTCAAAGAACGGCAGGTCTGACGAGCACAGGCAGGCGAGCTCGGGCTGAAAGATGATTCGGCCCCCGCCTTTGGCGTCGTTTGCGGAGTCCGCAAGCTTCGGCTCGGGTACTTGAACCAGTCTGATCTTTCGCGGTGCGTAGATGTCTCCGGCAAGCATATGGCGCATCTCTTAAGTTAGTCCGCATCGTCGGGACTTTGCGTCGAGGTCATGCGATCCGTCGGCTGACGGATCGCTATGGTCTAACATGTTTGGCCCTTGTGAAAATATCGCGTAAAAATAAATTCCTATATGATCAAGTTGTATGGGACTCCAAAAATAGATTTCCGGAAAAAGAGCGTATCGCAGCGTCGACGCTGGTTCCTGAGGGACCTTTTTCCGCGACCAATCACCAAGCCACGCGCAGTCGCGTCCAGCGGATGCCGCAGACGCCGTCTTCTTCGCACCAGTGCACGGCGAGCACGGTCTCGCCGTCGAGCTGCATCCCCATCGGATAGCCAAACTTGATCAACGAGATCTGGGCCTGACTGCTGACCTCGGGCGTGAGCTCAAGTCTGGCCTGGCCGTCGAACAGCATGCCTTCAAATTCAATCTCCCAACTCGCGCCGGATACCCGGACCAGACACATTTGCAGGCTCTGGTCGCCGAACCGTTTGTTATACAACACCAGATAGCGGTCGTCCTGCAGCCAGATCGGCGTCATCGTCTGGCCCTGAATGCCCGTCGGGTGCGGACCGTCCCAGGTGCAGCCGCCGTCATTGGAGAAACTGAATTCGTTTTTCAAATCCGTGTCATTGGGGAAATCCTGGACCCAGGCGATTGCCAGCATGCGCGACGGCTCGGTTTCAATCAGCTTCTGCTCCAGATACCCGAGCCCGGCGCCGGGATCCTGGAACACCGTGTGCATGTTGGGCCACGTCGCGCCCTGATCTGATGACTCGTGCAGCACCACCCGCTCGCCATAGCGCCCGTCATGAAAAGTCGCGGCCGGTGCCAGCCAGCGGCCGTCGGCGGTGACGATGATCGGATTGGAAATCTCGTAGGGCCCCGGAATATGAAACGGAATAACCTGTGGATCCGACCAAGTCGCACCGCCGTCCGCTGAACGGCACAGAACCGGCTCGCAGACGCGATGCCGGCCGCCTTGCGGCGTCTCTTCGGTCTGATCCCGCTGGCCGTAGGCCAGGATAGTGCCGTCCGGCGTACGGCTGAGCCGCAGATGATTTGTCCTGACCGGATCCGTTGTGCGATCCAGAATTACCGTTGGATCCATCCAGGTGCGCCCGCCATCGCACGACCGGGAGTAGTGCGTGCCCCCTTTTGCATGGGCGCCGGCACCGACGCTGTAACCACAAATCAGATGGCCGTTGTCCAACTGCACCAAGGTCGGAAATGCGGAGTCACGCCGATCGACATGGCCTGTTTCAAGTATTTCAACTTGTGGCATCGCAACCTCCCTAAGGGTTCGCGTAATATATAATTTCATCCCGCATGCCGTGCCGGGTTGACCCGAAACTTTCTTCAATAGCGCGTCTACTTGGTCCTTTCTCGGCACTCCGGAGAAAAACCGGCCAACCATAAAATAACCGGGTGTCGTTGCGATGCCCAATTCTCGGCCTTCACGAATATTCGATTCAACTAATTTCCGGCCCTATCCGGAAACCAGACACGCCCTGAATTGGACGACGAAAAAAAATCAATGTTGTTCAGAGCATCGTCGACTCACTCTGAAAATGATGCCTTCAATGGCCATGTGTGTGATACGGACCGCTGCCGTGATGGTGGTGGTGTTCGCCTTCGATGACCAATCGGCCCGTGAGCTCATTGCGGGCTTCATTGAACAGTTTGACCATGCGCTTGCGTGACGACTCGTCGAAAACAGTTGCGAGTTTGTTCAGATACTCGGTGCCGCCTTCGACGAGGGCTAGCATGTGCTGGGCCGCCGGACCGTCGAAGGGCCGATGGTCACCGCAGGTGATATACACGGGCGAGGTATGGGCGGCCATGTAGGCACCGGGATGGCGGGGATTACCCGTGCAGCGGGCCGCGATCCAGCCGCTGCGCCGGACCTTGACGCGGTCGCGCAGGGTCAGCCGTTTCTGCCCGCCGCGTCCGGAAACCGAAGCGACGACGCGACCGTTGAGAACTATCTCCAGCTTTCCTAAAGGTGCGAAGCATGCCGCCTGTGCCCTGAACTCGAGTGTGCCGCCGTTTCCAGACATTTCGATGGCATCCCCGAGCTGGCGGCCGTCGACTTCGAACTCCAGCAGCGGTCCGGTGGTGGCAAACGTGCGGCCGGCGCGCACGGCCCGGACATAGGCGCCGTAGTTGAACGGCCGGTCCGGATCGATTTTCGCGTATGTCCGTCGCCAACCGATGGCCGACGCGGCACTCATCTTGTCCGTGCCGTTGCAGCAGGCGACACGGTAGCCGCAGTTCAGATAGCGATACCATTCCTGAACGGGGTACTGGTCGCCGTGCATGTGCCAGAGTTCCAGAGCATCGACAAGACCGTTGAGGATGGCCACCGGATCCTCCGTATTGCCGCAATACGGGAAGTGCGGACGGATGACAAGACCGCCTTTGCGCCGGTTCTCGAGCGCCCATTCAGCCATCATGCGGAATTCCGGATCGCCGATCCAGGACTCGGAAATACCGCCGTCGCACATCGGATACACCGGCAGGTTCTTTGTCCCCAGCATCGACATGTGGCCCAGCATGTGATTTCGATTCTCGGTGCCGACAAATACGATGGTGTCCTTGCCGACGACATTCGGGCCGCCCGTAATGTCGCCGACATTGGTGAACAGGCGGCCCCATTGCGAGGCCAGCAGATCGACGACATTGACGCCTTCAGCCTGCCCCTCGAGCCATGCCGTGTGCGGACTGATGAAATGAACATGGGTGTCGGACGTTATCCATCCCTTTGAGCGCAGATCTTGCCAACGGCGGATGCGCAGCTTGAGTTCCTTCTGTCCTGGGCGGATGGTCGCTTTCACGCGCACCGGTTCATACTCGAAACCTTTGTAAATCTCCGCGTAGATGTCGCCCACGGGCATATCCGTGGTGAACTGCCCCGGGACGTATGCGTACTGCCGACCGCCGACGAGGACATCGGCGCCGTAATCTTCAAACCAGTTGGGATTGATCTGCTCATGGTGTCCGTAGGGGGCGAGATATTCGCCGTGGGGGCCGGAAAGATGGACGCGCACGGGCGTCGGGTTGTTGGTGGACGCATCGATAACCGTCACCTGCATCCACTGTCGGCGTTGGCCCAGGACTTCCAGCGTCGTGTTGCGCGAGCCGCTTTTGCCGCCGTGAAAGGCTTCACCAACGGAGAACCGAAGCGGCGTCCGCCTGCCTTTCATATCAACGGACAGCGTTGCGTCCTGTGCGGCCGCCAGTTGAACGAGGTCTTCGCCTTCACCGGGTTCCTCCGCGTACAACCCGGCGTAGGGCGAGTCGAGCCAGCGCTTGCCGCGGGGACCGTCGGTGTGGTATGTGCGTGTGACGGTGCCGAGATCGACATCGGCGCCTTCGATTTTGCCGGCTTTCCCGGCGCCGCGGACTCGGTAGGTTCGCCGCGGCAGGTGGCGAAGCGGCGAATCGGAACCTTCGTACAATGTCAGCGCGGCAACGATCAGCGGCGATTTCTGCAGGCCGCGGATGGTGAGCGAACGCAGCAGTTTTTGCGGATGCGGGTTCTCCAGGACGCAGTGCAGCGGAGCCGGAATGCCGTCGCCCCGAGGGTCTATGCCGACCTGATGCTTGCTCCAGGCGATGTCGATAGTTGGGCCTAAGGGATCGGCGGATGCCGGCATGAAGAAGCTCACCGCCAGCCAGGGCGGTCCGGGGCTCTCGACCATGGCGACCTCGAAGCGCGCACGGATCGGATGCGTGTGTTTCGAGCCGTCGGCATAGCGAAGTTCGTATTCGCCGACGACAAGTCCCTCCGTGGGGTCTTTGGTGTTCAGCGTCTCCGGGATCTGATGCCATGCATGCAAAAAGCAAAAATAATCAGCCCGCCCCGTCAAACGCACATCGACCTCGCGTCGGCCCTTCGCGGCAAGAATGACTCGCGGCCCAGTGCCTGCCGCCATCCGAAATGGTACGCCCCACGACCGTTGCTCTGCGGCCGGGTAGCCGCGCACATGCTCGGCGAGGTCGCGCCAGAAAATCGTGTCCGGCACACGTCGCGGCCAGTTGAAGCGTGACGCGAGATCAACAGTGCGCGTCCTGGCGCCGAAATGCTTCTTCGATGAAGATTTAGTCATGGGTGTTGGCTCCCGCAAGAGTTGGTGTTCTATGTTGAGTGTTGACAAAAATAATTATGGACAAAATGATTGAAGCAAAAACCTGATCGTTGGTAATCGGAGCGCATCGGATGTCGTGACGGTTGAAGTTGATCCACTTTAAATCGACATCACCTGTGATCGGTATTTGCCGAATTCCCTCCCCAATCATTCGGAATTAACATCCAGGCGATCCGCATTATCAGCATCGGAAGGGGATCGACAATTGGCTTTTTACGACAAATCGCGACAGTGTCAAACCGCATTGTCAAGCGCCTCTTACAAAAGGCGGCGTTTAGAAACCTCAAGAACTCTTCGAAGTCGTTGTGGATATTCATTCCCCGTGATCAACACGGCTTCCCGTCTGAGGTCCTCGGCAAGTGACAGTCGTTGCTCGATCGTGAGATGGTGTGACAGATCGGCTGCCTACTCGTACTTGCGGCCGTTTTCGACAGTCTTAATCTTATTAACTTTCACGCTCGCCCTCTTAAATCGCGGTACCGCTGTTGCGCAATGGATTAATATAGCGGAGTGGCGCGAAGTTGTGGCATCATTCTAACCCGGAATCATTCCACCGAATCGTGTGTTCCTCACTGTCCATCGTATTCATTTTTCTGTGTGCTTTGCCCTTGGTGCTGGCGGATTCGGAGGAATTCAGCATGCCGACGAAAGATGGAGCGGCGACGCTGAACGGCCAGATTGATTGGCCGGCCGGCCAATACGAGGTGGAAGAAGAGGCCGGGCTGCCGCTGGTTTTCATGGTTCCGGGCACGGGATTATTCGATCGCGACGTGTACTTCGGGAATTCGAACACGGACGCCGATCTGATCTTCAAGACCCTTGGTAACGCATTGACGCAGCATGCGCTTGCTGTCCTGCGCTTTGACAAGCGGGGGGTGTCGTGCAACGAACGCACGGTCCGCGGCGACGGTGGATTTGACGGGTTTATCGAGAAGTGTGTTGACCGTGAGATCCGCAGCCGCGTAACGCCGGCAACAATTCAAGACGACATAAAGCAGATCTTCGACAACGCTGCGAGCCACGACCGCATCGATCCGAACCGGATCATTCTCTTCACTCATTCCGAAGGCACCACGCACGTTGCCCGGCTAGTCAAGGCCGGGCAGATCAGTGCAAGGGGATTGGTGGCGCTCGGTTTCGTGGCCGAAAGTCCGAAGCGGCTGCTTCGATGGCAGCTGACGAAGCGAATGGCGGACCTCGTCATGCTCCGGGACAGTGACGGGGACGGATCGATCAGCAACGATGAGATCAAGGCGGGCGGCCTGTTTCTCGGGGCAATCAATCCGGACATATATCTTTCGGCCAGCGGTTTGCGGACGGAGGCGGAACTGAGAACATTTCTGGGAGACGAATACGAGACATTTTACCAGAACACCTTGGCAATCCCAGACGATCGCCCGTACGGTCGCCTCGCATCCTACGCATGGTGGAAGATGTATGTCGTTGATGACCGGCCGGTGGTCGATGACCTATTCGATTTCGACGGCGTCATGGCTTTCCACAACGGTGCCAACGATTCACAGACGCCGGCCAGCCGTAATTTCGACATCGTCCGTGCCGTGATTGACAGGTTCAAGGTGAAACCGAAAACTGATCACGCACACGCTCAAAGGCCACACCCTCGGCGACGATCGGATTCGCGGGCCGATGGATCCTGTGTCGATGCAACAACTGGTGGACGAGATCGTGGGGATGGCAAGCGTCTGGGCCGGGGATGACAAGGGAACCACGAATGGCCACGAATAGACACAAATTTCAGGCCTTGTAAACGCTGTTTTCGAAATGGTCACTTATCTATTGAATTGTAGTCGATTGCATGAAAATGTCCCGTTTTTGGTAGCATCGCCAATATCGAATTATGATGTCTGAACGTGTGTAACATCACGGGCTGCAACAGATGGCGCATCATTCGCTGGACGATGTCATGACAACCGCCTGAAGGGCGGCGTGGCAAGGCTGTTATCGATTTCCGCCATCACACTATCGCGTTGCAGCGCAGTGTTCAGCTCCTGCAGAGCGTCCTTTGCAGCGGCAAGATAATTCACCACGTCCTCGTCCGTGTGTGTCAGCATGAGATAGTGCAGACCAGTGGTAAGAAATCCCCGTCTCAGCATACCGCGGATGAAATGCGTCTTCATGGCCATCACCATATCCGGACACTGATGATGGAAGACGATCCCGGCGAACGGCGGCCAGCCCTTGACCTCGGCGTCGAGTCCGGCGTTGTTGAAAGCACTCTGCAGACCGGCCATGAGCGTTTTCCCGAGAGACCAGACATGATCGATTACTTTGGTCTCACGAATCTTTGTAATGGCGGCGATGGCGGCGGCGGTACCGATCGCATCAGTCCAGTAAGTGCTGCTGATGAACTGATCTTCGACTACAGTCATGACTTCCTGCCGCCCGACGATGGCCGCCATCGGGAAGCCGTTGGAAATTGTCTTGGCGAACACCGCGATGTCCGGTACAACGCCGAAGTATTCCTGCGCGCCGCCGAGGGCCATACGGAAACCGGTCACGACCTCGTCAAATATCAGCACGGCGCCATTGGCATCGGCAAGTTCTTTGCAGCCGGTTAGAAACGCTTCGTCAGGGGCGGTAAAACGCGTCGGTTCCACGAGAATCGCTGCGATCCGGCCGGGATGTGCTGCCAGAATGTTTTTCAAAGAATCAAGATCATTGTACTCGAATGGGATGGTAGTGCCGCTCAGCTCCCGCGGCACACCCAGCGGCTCGAGCCCGGGGATCAGGTGGCCGTCGAGAGCTTCATTGTCTGCAAGGTTGGCGGCCAGATACCAGTCGTGCCAGCCGTGATAGCCGCAAAAGGCAACAAGACTGCGCCGTGTATGACCTCTTGCGATCCTTACTGCCACAGAATCCGCTTCACCGCCGCCGCGGGCGTATCTGACACATTCGGCACAAGGGATAATCTCGGTCAACAATTCGGCCAGCTCCACTTCACCGGGATAATTGAGCATGCAGTAATTACCGTGCTCGATGACGCGACTGACCGCGGCGGCCACGTCCGGATCGGCACGCCCGAGTATCGTCGCCCCGACGTCCCCGGAGAAATCGATGAAGACGTTTCCATCCACGTCTTCAACCCTTGAGCCCCGGGCCCGGCGATAATAGGCGGGCCAGGCGTCGGGCGCCATTCTGAAGGGATGCTTGGAAAGCAGCATCGTTTCCATGGGTATCAGTTCGCCGGCACGTTCGAATAGGGCGGTGCTGTTTTCGATGCACGGCAAGTCGCCCGAGGCGGATTGTGCGTTGATCGCCGTGCCGGCGTCTGCAGCCGGTCCGACTGGTCTGTCCTGGCTCATCGTTACTCTCCGATTTGATCGGGTCCGAAGTCATATTGTCCCGAAAAAAACGCTGAATTGGTTAGACTTTCTGCGGCTCGTCATTCCCTGCGATGAGTCGCGGGATTCATGCCATTGATCGGCCGACAAATAATGCGTAGCACGATTGTCATTCTACACCACCAAGGTAAGTTTTACCGGCAAGGCAGAAAAGATTTCGCGAACCACCCGCCATCAGATGTCGGTGCTTCCTGGAGCAATTCGATCCACGACGACACAGATGTAGACAATTAATCTCTCCTCTTAAATCCAAAGGATTGGCGGGATTACGAGGGAATGGCACTGACTTAAGCCTCGATTGGGTCTTGATCATACGACTCGCGGGGACGCTCGCCTTCCAGGCTGGTTTCGAAAGGCGATGCTGGAGGGCGTAGCGTCCCTGCGAGCCGCACAGTTTTAAGACCTTAAGTCAGTGCCATTCGGGATCAAGAGGAGGGATTAGGATCTGTGTTCCTGCCTGCCATAACTGGCAGCCAAAAAACCTCACTGAACACTGCCATGTCATTTGACATGGTCCGTCTGTGGCGAAAACACTGCCCCTTCTCAGGAGATTCCACGCAATGCCGAAAATCAGTTATCTTCTTATCGAACATCCAGAATCTTTCGGATCGTTCGGAGATTTCAGTGCCGCATTGATCCGGCTCAAGGAATTGGGTTATCAAGGCGTCGAGATTCTGATGACGGAGCCGCTCGGGTTCGATGTCGACGCGCTGCTGAGATTCGTAGATTCCATTGAGCTGCCGGTGGTCTCGCTACTGACCGGAGACAATTACTCCCGCGACGGACTTTGCCTCAGTTCCCCGGATGCGGACGTGCGCAGACGCGCTGTCGAGCGGCTGCAACTCTGCATCGAGACGGCGTCACGGTTCGAGGCGATCATTGTCGTCGGGCTGATGCAGGGCGTGTTGCGCGACGAACCCGATCCGTCAATCGCCAACACGCGTATCGCGGAGTGTCTCAAACAGGTTGCAGCGGTGGCGGAAAAACATGGGACGACGATTGTGCTCGAACCGGTCAATCATCTGCAAGTCGGGTTCAACAACACGTTCAGCGAGGTCATGGCAATGATCCAGCGTGTCGGATCGGCGTATTTCAAGCCAATGCTGGACAGTATCCACATGAACATTGAAGAGGTCTCCGTGATCGAGCCGATACACGCGGCCGGATCGGATTTGAGACACTTCCACCTGTGCGAATCAAACGGCAGTTTCCTTGGCAGCGGACACCTGGACATTCCGGGGATGTTTGCTGCACTGGATGAGATCCGTTATTCGGGGTTCGTTTCCGTCAAGGTCTATCGCCATCCGTGGGAGACGGCGGCGACCCGAACGATGGAGCATTTGAGCGCATTTAATTTGCCAACCGCGATCAGGCGAACCACAGATCCCATGCGGTCCGGTACATGATCTGGTGGACCGCTTCGGCCGGCACGCCGAAGTGTCCGCTATGCAGCAGATCGAGCTCCGCTCTGCACACGGAGAGGTCGGTGGGGAGGGGATAGTTCGAGCCATAGAGGAGACGTCCCGGTTCAAACGATTCTATAATGCGCTCGACGAGCGGCAGCAAATCGTTGAATGGCGGCCGGGAAAACATGTGGAATCCCGAAAGCTGCATAAATACGTTGGGCTGGTTCGCGAGTGAAGCGATACGCTCGTGGCAATCGCTGCGGGACGCCGCCTCCGGATCCATTATCCCCAGATGCGTGACGACCAGGTTCGTCTGTGCGTGCCGTTGCACAAAGGCGGCAATCTCGTTCGTGTACACCGCGATTGTCGGCTCCGCGTGGACAACGATATTGAATCCGAGATCAGCCGCCAGATCCCAGATTGCCGGATGGGATTGCAGCGTTTCCGCGCGAAATCGGCTGCCGCGAAAAATGCCGGTTGCCGCCAGCGCGGTGAGTTGCTCGTCGGGGTTCGCGCCATCTACATCGATGAGCATCACGCCGGCGTAGCGGTCCGGTTCGCCGGCGACGATATCGGCAATATAGGTGTTGTCGAACTCACCGAGGTGCTGGGCAAGGACGGCGCGCGATATTTCCAACGCGTCCATGTTGTCGCGAACATCCTCAATGGGACGGTATTTACTGAGTCCGCAATGGCGATAGCCGTCAATTATTTCAGACATATTAAACGCCTCCTCCTGGTTTCGGGCACATGTTCACGGGATGGCGAAGCGGCAATATAGTACACTGTCGGCGACATGGAAACAGCGCCGGTGTGCAGACCGGTACTGCCTTTGGCCTTGGTCATCACAATGTTGTCTGTGTATACTACATCTTTGCCAACCGGTGCAATGGTGCCGCGGTTTCACAGAAGGATCGGCGGCGGCGCGTTGCGATGCGGCTTATGAAGGAGAGAAACTCGGCAGCCGGACGACACCAGTAGCATAGACATTCTTGTCTGAGCTGTGGCCACTGAGATTGCTGATACCAACACTGCAATAGGCGTGACCTCAGCACAGACAAGAATGTCTATGCTACTGGTACGTCGGACTGCAGCCATTTCCGAACCCTGACCACTGAAACCCGAACCCTGAACCCTCGAGTTTCTCACGAGAGCTACCGTGGACTACTGCTACGCCGATATCGCCAAGATGATTGATCACGCGCTGCTGAGTCCGACACTGACCACAGCGGAGTTGGAAGCGGGTTGCCGGCTCGCCGTGGACTATGACGTCGCCAGTGTCTGCATCATGCCGTTCGCGCTGCGGCGCTGCGCCGAACTGCTCGACGGCAGCTCGGTCGCGGCCAGCACAACCATAGGATTTCCGCATGGCGCGCAGGTGACGGCGATTAAACGAGCGGAGGCGGAGCATGCTCTGGCCGACCGCGGCGATGAACTCGATATGGTTGTCAACATCAGCAAGGTTGTGAGCGGCGAGTGGGACTATGTTCTTGATGACATCAGAGCCGCCGTTGATGTTACCCATGCCGCCGGCAAGAAGATCAAAGTCATTTTCGAGAACTGTTTTCTCAATGATGATCAGAAGGTCCGGCTTTGCGCGATTTGCTCCGAGCTCAATGCCGATTGGGTGAAGACATCGACAGGTTTCAGCAGCTCGGGCGCAACGATCGAAGATTTGAAACTGATGGTAGCGCACACACCGGATCATGTACAGGTGAAGGCTGCCGGCGGCGTTCGGGATCTGGACGCTGTTCTCGAGATTCGGGCCTTGGGTGTCACCCGCATCGGGGCGAGCGGCACGAAGGAGATTCTCGAGGAATGTAAACGGCGGTTGGATTAATTATTTTTCGCGGGATCCGCGAATAAACTAACATTGCGGAGGGCTTCATGATTTTGACGGTCATTGGCGGCGGCAGTTCGCAGTGGATGCGCAACCTGATGCGCGATGTCTATCTGTTGGACTGCGTGGACGGCGGTGAGATCCGCCTCGTTGATCCAAGGACGGAACATGTCGAGGCCGTGGCGGAGATGCTGCGCGCCTTCAACAAGTTGCGGGACAAGGATTACGCCATCGGTGTCGTCGAGGACCGCAGGGAAGCCCTGGCGGATGCCGACTTCGTCATGACCACGTTCAGCCCCGGCAGCATGGACGCCTTCTACCACGATCTCGAAATACCGATCCGGTTCGGGATCCGGCAACCCGTTTCAATGACCGTCGGACCGAGTGGAATATCGGCGGCGCTGCGCACCGCGCCCGTAGCGAACGAAATTGTTGCCGACATGGAGCAGGTCTGCCCCGGTGCGTTCCTTCTCAACGTCACCAACCCCATGAGCGTCGTCACGCGCGCCATGAATATGGCGGCGCGCACGGTGAAGGTCATCGGCATGTGCCACGAATTTCACGGCTTTCCGCGCTTTGTGGAAAAGATCATCGGGCTGCAGCGACCAGCGGATATGGATCTGCTCGAGTATCTTTACCAATGGCTCGGGGAACAGGGGTTCGAATACACCGTGGCCGGTGTCAATCATTTCATTTGGGTCACGCGTGCGTCCTTAGAACCAGGCCGACATGATCCCCGTGATCAGACAGTATGCCCGCGACAACCGCGACACGCGATCCGACGACGAGCCTTACAGCGCCACGCAGAACTTCGACGCCGTCAAGTTGGCGCTCTGCCGCACCTTTGGCTACCTGCCCGTCGCCGGCGACCGCCACCTGGTGGAATTCTGGCCCAGCCTCTGCAATCCGAACAATGGCTACGGGATGAAGTACGACGTCATCAAGACGACCGTCGACAGCCGCCGGCGAGGGGTGGATGAGAGCATGGCGGCCGTTCGCCGGGTCAGCGAAGGCAAAGAGGAGATCGACTGGACACGCAGCGGCGAGGAGATGACGGCGATTATGGAGGCCATTCTCACGCAATCAGAGACACGATGCATCCTCAACCTACCGAATCAGGGGCAGATCACCAATCTGCCCGAGGACGTCGTCGTCGAAACACTCGGAACCGTATCGGCTGACGCCATAACCCCTGAGCCCTCCGGCGAGCTCCCAGGCTCCGTCGGCAGCCTCTGCCGCCTGCATGCCGATGTGCACGAAATGACCGTCGAAGCCGCGCTCAGTGGCGACCGTGACCTCACCCTACAGGCCATCAGCCTGGATCCGCTCAGCGCCGGCTGCTGATTTCGCCGAGCTGGGTAAACTCACCGACGAATTGCTGCTTGCCAACAAGCAGTGGCTGCCCCGATTTTTTGACTGAAGAAAGAACCTGAAGACACGAACTCGGCCTCCTTTTTGGCAAGCCGCTCGATGAATGGCCCGAGAATCTTATCCGATCGGAAGCCGGCCATCCCTAATCTTTCACCCTAATCTCGCGCCATGGATTCTCCCAATGACCCGTCGCATGAAGATTGCAGCTCGCCGTACAGGCGCAAGTGACGGTCGATTTAGCTGCATCGAGATTAAGGAGAAAGATTAGGGTGAGAGATTGGGGATGCTTACTACTCTGTGAAGTATCGCTACGTAGAACGAGCAACACCCGAACTGCGGCAATGATCCGAACGACGAACGCCGAACTCAGAACGCCGAAGTGAACCTAGTTGCTGTTCAATATTTTCGCGCACAACGGAATTGCGGCGGCGGCTCGCCGTCGCCCCAGCCTCAAACCTGCGTTGGGCGGACGTTCTTGGAGCAATTCGGTCGGCTAATGGCGACCTCTTGCGCCGCGGGCCCCCGCCGCGGAAAAGTTTTGAACAAGCGCTACTTAGAAGGCGAGATGGTCGAAAAGAGCACAACCCGAAGGGCGAGGGCCTTCCACGTGAGTCACGTTCCACGTGCCAACGTGGTCACGTGATCGGCGATCAACCGCACCATCGAAATAACGCCGATGCTACGGCATCGACTTATTTTCGGCGGTGCATCTGATCATCCGAAACATTGGCCGATATTCTTGCAACGAGATACTATATTTACAGGCTGGAAGCCGGTGTTACGTTGTGACCATGAAAGGAATTGTTGAACCTGATCGGACTTCCAGAAGACCGTCACTGTTGCGCAACCGGGATTTCCGGCGGCTGTGGCTGTCGAACGGCCTTTGGTGGCACGGGCTGTGGATGGAGCAGATCGTTCTGGGCTGGTTGGCGCTGGAATTAACGAACTCCCCCTGGAAGGTTGCCATGGTCGGCTTCTGTCGGGCGGTGCCGTTGCTGCTCGGGGTCTTCACATCCCCGATAGCGGACCGCTTCCGCCGCCGCGATCTGCTGGTAGTTCTGCAGGTCATCATGACGATCGGGATTGCCGTGCTGTTGCTGTTGGTATGGTTTGGATGGTTGCGCTATTGGCACATTGCCGGCGTCTCTTTGATCAACGGCACGGTCTGGACGCTTGATTGGTCGACCCGGCGGGCGCTCTTTCCGGATCTTGTGGGACGTGACAGGATCGTTGACGCCATGCTGCTGGAGAACATCACGCTCGGTCTGGCATGGTTTCTGGGGCCGCTCGCCGGCGGGGTGTTGATGGCATGGGTTGGCAACGCCGGCGCCCTCATGCTGATCGTCGCCATCGGCTGTGGGTCATTGGTCATGTTACTGGGTCTGAAAACGGATTCGAGGGCGCCGAGCAGTTCGATAGGCTTGACGGATGCGGTGCTTCGATTGCAGGACGGATTGCGTTATGTACGCCGGAAACCACGTATTCGCGGGGTCCTGCTGATAACGGTGCTAATCAACGCGTGGGTCTTTCCTGTTCAAACGTTGCTGCCTGTATTCGCGCGTGACATACTCGGGCGCGGTCCCCTGGGGCTGGGTGTGCTGGCCGGCTTTTTCGGCCTGGGCTCCCTCATAGGTCTCAACATTGTCCGATGGGGCCGACGACGTTACGGCCACCCCTTGATTTTTGTCGCCGGATCCATGCTGTGCTGCGTAGCGATCTTTTTCTTTTCGTTGTCCGGAGTGTTTGCGCTGTCCCTGGTCCTGATGTTGGTGGCCGGAATCGGGCAGGCGGGTTTCAGTACAATGCAGAGCGGCATCATCCTGAGCGAATCCAACGACGAGATGCGGGGCCGTGCCTTGGCGGCTTTGGTCCTGGCAATCGGCGGTTGGCCGCTGGGCTGTCTTCAGTGCAGCGGCATGGTGGTAACATTCGGGGCACCGATCACGGTGGCCGCGATGGCGGTCACAGCGGTGATCGGCATGTCTGTCGTGGTGATTCTGCTGCCGGGATTCGTGCGACCGGCGCCTGCCGACTAAACGGAGAATCCCAATTGTCTCCGAGACCCCAACATACCGCTGCCTCAGTCATCCCGGGCCGACACCAGTGGGCATGGTGGCTGCTGGCGCCGGTATTGGCATGCTTCGTTTTCTGGAATTCACTGGATAACGGTTTTGTGCTCGACGACCAATTGATTGTCGAACAAAACGTGCTGATCCGAGATCTCTCGAATGTTCCGGAGCATTTCCGCCGCGACTTCAGACTGAACGGCGGCAACCTGTTCCTGTACCGCCCGCTGACGTCCATCCCACTTTCTCTCAATTATGCCTTCGGTGCCGATGACCCCCGCGGCTACCATCTCTTCAATGTAACGTTGCACGCTTCCGTCTCGGTGCTTGTCTTTGCGTTGATGCTCAGTCCGGCGTGCTGTCCTTGACGGCGATGCCGAGTTCGTCGAGCTGTCCGGCGTCCACAGTGCTGGGCGAGTTTGTCATCAGGCAGGCGGAGCGGGTCGTCTTGGGAAAGGCAATGACGTCGCGGATCGAAGCCGCGCCGCTGAGCAGCATGACGAGGCGATCGAAGCCGAGAGCGATGCCGCCGTGCGGCGGTGCGCCGAGGGCCAGCGCTTCAAGCAGATGGCCGAACCGCAGCTTCGCCTCGTCGTCGCTGATACCGAGGACCTTGAACATTCGTGCCTGCAAATCGGAATTGTGAATTCTGATGCTGCCGCCGCCGATTTCGACGCCATTCATGACCACGTCATAGGCCTGGGACCTGACAATGGCCGGATCGCTTTCGAGTTTGTCCATGTCTTCGGGCAACGGGCTGGTGAACGGGTGGTGCATAGCGCCGTAACGCTGTTCTTCTTCGTCGTATTCAAGCAGCGGAAAGTGGTCGACCCAGAGGAAATCATAGCGGTCTGCCGGCATCAGGTTTGCGGACTCTGCAATATCGAGCCGCAGCCGGCCGAGCGCCGAACAAGCGATCGGGGGTTGATCGGCGACCACGAAAATGACGTCGTTCGGCTCGGCACCGCAGGCGCTGACAATGGCGGCGATTTCCTCTTCGCTGAGGAACTTGGCTATTGGCGATTTTGCCTGTCCGTTGGTCTCGACCTTGAGATGGATGAGGCCTTTGGCCCGGGAGAGTTTTACGACTTCGGTCCATTCGGCGATCTTCTTGCGCGACGCGATCTCAGCATGGGCTTTGGCAGTGATCGCCTTGACGACACCGCCAGCGGCAGCTGTATTCCTGAAGACCTGAAACTCCGAATTCTTGACGGCTTCGGTGAGATCCACGAGCGTCATCTCGAATCGGGTATCGGGTTTATCGGTGCCGTAGGTATTCATTGCCTCTGTGTAAGCCAATCGGCGAAAGGGCCGTTCGATCTCGACACTCTTGATTTCCAGCATGACGGCTGCAAGCATGCCCTCGATGACTTCGTAGATGTCCTCGGCGGTAACGAACGACATCTCGACATCAATCTGCGTGAATTCCGGCTGCCGATCGGCACGGAGATCCTCATCACGAAAGCAGTGGGCGATCTGGAAATATCGCTCGATGCCGCCGACCATGAGAATCTGTTTGTACTGCTGCGGCGCCTGTGGCAGGGCAAAGAATTGTCCCGGAAAAACGCGACTGGGCACGAGGTAATCGCGCGCGCCCTCGGGCGTGCTCTTCGAGAGGATGGGGGTTTCGACGTCGACGAATCCCTGGCCGTCAAAATAATCACGAACGACCTTCGTAATCCGGTGCCGCAGCTGCAAATTTCGGCCCAGGTTTGAGCGGCGCATCTCGAGATACCGGTACTTCAGGCGCAGGTCTTCGCTGGTCTGTGGATCGTCGAAATTGTACGGCATTGGTTGTGATCGATTTTCGACTTCAATATCGGCGACAACGACTTCGACCTCGCCGGTCCCCAGATTAGGATTGACCGTGTCGGCAGGGCGTGCCCGCACGTTACCAGCGGCGGAAACGACCCATTCCTCACGGATTGCCTTTGCCTGTTCCGCGGCACTGGGGACATCGTCGGGGTTGATGACAATTTGAGTGATTCCCTGGCGATCGCGCAGGTCGATGAAAATCAAGCCGCCCAGGTCGCGGCGGCTGTTGACCCAGCCGCTGAGGACGACCTTCTCGCCATTATCGGCGGTGGTGAGTTGGCCGCATGTGTGTGTTCTTTTCATGAGAGTGTGTGTGGAAAAGTTCGAGAAGTTTAGATTTGCATCACTTGGCCAGCAGCCGGCCGATCCGGTCCGGCAATTCAGCCAATGGAATCTCCTGTTGCTCAGCGTCCGCCATATTTTTACATACGATGTTATCGCGGGCTAGTTCGTTGTCGCCACGAATGAGTGCGAACCGGGCATCGTGCTTGTTGGCGGCGCGCATCTGCGCTTTCATGCCGCGGCCATCGAGGTCCATGAGTACGGTGTAGCCCGCGGCCCGTAATTGCCGCGCGAGGACCATGTTCTGGTTCAGGGCCTCACCGCCGAGGCTGACGAGATAGAGGTCGACCGTAATGCCCTCGCGGGTTGTCAAGCCGAGCTGCTCCCGTGCGAGAATGATGCGCTCCATTCCCATGGCGAAACCGACGCCGTTAACGGGTTGCGAGAATCCGGGCAATTGAATGATGTAGCGGCCGCCGCCGCCCAGGGCGTTCTGGGCGCCGATGCCCTCGAAGGCGACTTCGAAGACGGTATGATTGTAATAGTCCAGGCCGCGCACAAGCCGGGGTTCGAGGACAAAATCGATCTGCAGCCGGACGAGGCCGTCGCAGACGCGCTGAAAGTAGTCGCGGCTTTCAGGGCTCACGAGTTTGTCGATGGGCGGCGCGCCGTCTATGGGGTGCTGACACGGTTCGTTCTTACAGTCGAGTATGCGCCAGACGTTGGTATCTAGACGTCGTTTGCAGTCGTCGCACATGGCGGTAATATGGCTGGCGAAATAGTCGTGAAACGTTTGCGCCACGGCTTGGCGGTCACTCTTTGTGCCGCGGGTATTGAGGAGAAGGCTTGTATCGGTTACATCGATCGTTTGCAGGTAGCGGATCAACATGTCGATCGACTCGACATCGATCTCGGGCGCCGTGCGACCGACGCATTCGACGCCGATTTGATGAAACTGGCGTTTGCGGCCGGCGGCCGGTCGTTCGCCGCGGAACATGGCGCCGATATAAAAGACCCGTTTCTCGTCGCCTTGGGGTATGCCGGCATTGGCCAGCGCCCGCATAACGCCGGCAGTTCCCTCGGGGCGCAATGTCAGACTGCGTCCGCCCCGGTCCTCGAAGGTGTACATTTCTTTCCGAACGATATCGGTTTCTTCGCCGATACTGTGAAGAAAGACGTCCGTCCGTTCAAAAATCGGGGTGCGCAACTCGCCGTAGCCGTAGCGTGAAAAGACCTCGTACGCCGTCCCTTCCAAGAGCCGCCATTCGGCCGCGTCTTCCGGCATGATATCCGAAGTGCCGGGTAATGGCTCGACTTTACGCGCCACAATGTGAACTCCGTAAATAAAAAATGACCGGTAATCGGTCATTGTACAACTTAGGCTATGGAGCCGCAAATCACAGTCAAGCGCCGCCCCGAGTTATCCCGCCTATGAGACGCCGGCGGGGACGCGTTCAGTTACTGCGAGTTGCAGCCGGTTGTATCGCCTCTACGATACAAATGAAATCATCCCGACGAGGTATTCAACCTGCCGACCCGATCTTTCATAATCTTTCCGGGCTTGAACTTAACGACCATACGTTCGGGGATTTGCACCGTATTGGTCGGTTCATTTGGGTTGCGGCCGATCCGTTGTTTACGCTGCTTCAATGTGAAGACGCCGAAATTGCGCAGTTCGACTCCGCGTGCCGAGGCCAGTTCGTTGATGATGTGATCCAATGTCTTTTGCACGACCTCGGTCACATCGCGTTGATTCAAGCCCGTCTCGGTGGCGATACGAACCACTAAATCTCGCTTCGTCATGGCACTCTCCCCCTGGTAAAACAGTTGTCGATTACAGATTTGAAGATGCTCACCATTACCAAATAGCGACCGGTAGTGGGCGTCGTAAATTATTAGTGCAGGGATAATAACACGAAACGGCCAGAGCGACAAGCAAATTCAAAAAAAATCGTGCGACTCGGAGCGGTCGCGAAATGGCGTGGGTTCATTGTTTTTTTGGGGAAATCATGTACCTTCAGCAGCTTCACATGAGACCAATTCGCGTCTTGCTCGCCGAACGCCTGCCCGCCGAGGGGGTGACTGCAATCTACCGGTCCCCCGAACCAATAACCAAAGACCCAACACCAAGTTTCTGAGGAGCGTCCGCCGGCTCGCAGTGCGAGCCGACGGCTGACGGATCGCACTCCAAGGGGCAGCCATGAAACGTGACGCGTGAACGCGTGTTGGAGCGAAGCGGAAATTAATTCAAAACAGGAGATCCAAGGATCTCCTGTTTTGAATGTAAGAGGACATACCGATGACACAACATGGATTCAGCAGACGATGGCGGTCAGTCATGTTTTCGGCGGTCGCGTTCCTTACGGTCGTTACGTATCATAGTGTTGCGCAGGAGATCGAGACGTTGGCGAACGGGCTGCAGGTGGTGGTAAAGGAAAATCACGTGGCTCCAGTGGCCGCTGTTCGCATCTATGTAAAGACAGGGAGCATCTCCGAGCAGGAATTCCTGGGTGCCGGGATTTCACATCTTTTCGAGCATCTGATAAACGGCGGCACGACACGGACTCGGACGGAGGAGGAGATCACCGCTTCGATCGATCGTCTGGGCGGTGCAAACAACGCATACACAAGCTCCGACCATACCTGCTACTACATCACCACATCCGCGGAACAGGTTGGCGATGCCATCGATCTGATGGCAGACTGGATGATGAACAGCACCTTTCCTCAGAATGAGTTCGATCGCGAAATGGGTGTTGTTCTGGAGGAACTGAAAAAGGGCCGGGAGGAACCGGCGCGCATCATCAATCAGGAATTTGCTGCGACCATGTTTGCCGTGCATCCCGCACGTTTTCCGACCATTGGTTACGAGGAGCAGGTCACGAAACTGACGCGGGATGATATTGTCGCGTATTACAATCGCATGTATGCGCCGAACAATATGGTTATCGTCGCCGTCGGTGATTTCAATGCTGCGACCGTAAGCGGCAGGATCCGCGCGGCCTTTAAGGATTTCGAGCGGCGCGCGTTGCCGGCGATTTCTCTGCCGGCGGAGCCACGGCAGCTGGGCACGCGCATCCGCGAAATCCGCAAGCCGGGCCTCGACGGGACCTACATACGTTTCGGCTTTCACACGGTTCCCATTGACGATCCGGCTCTTTATGCCCTGGACGTCCTGAGTTTCGTTCTCAGCCGCGGGCGCAGTTCGCGCCTTGTTCGCATCCTCCAGGAGGAGCGGCGGCTTGTTTCGTCCATATCGACCTATTCCCACACCCCCCAATATGATGCCGGTGTCTTCGTCGTCTACGGCACATGTCGCGACGAGCAGGTAGACGAAGCAATAGCGGCGGCCTTCGAGGAAATCACTCGAACCCGGACTGAGCCTGTGACCGAAGACGAGCTGGAAAAAGCCAAGCGGCAGAAGATTGCCGGCGACATTCTTGCCAAGCAGACGGCCGCAGATGAGGCAGCGAGCATCGGCATCAATGTCATTACCACGAACAACCCGAAGTTTGACGACGTTTATCTGGATGGGATCCGGAAGGTAACGGCGGAGGATGTCAAGGCGGTCGCGCAGACGTTTTTTCATGATGACAACCTGTCGATCGTGGTTTTGCGCCCGGTAGCCGAATCGGCGGAGACGGCTGTTGATTCCGGCAAACAGGAGGATCGGCCGATTCAAAAGATCGAATTCCCGAACGGCCTGCGGCTGCTCGTTAAGGAGAATCCAAACGTGCCCTTGGTCAACATGCGGTTGCTGTGTCTCGGCGGGGTTCGTCTCGAGCCCGAGGGGCAGGCAGGGATCAGCCGGCTTACCGCCGAAATGATGACTCGTGGCACGGCCACGCGCAGCCGGGACGACATTGCCTCCGCCTTCGACAACATGGGCGGCCGATTGACGGCGTTTTCGGCGAACAACAGTTTTGGTGTGACCGCGGAGGTGCTGAGCGAAGACTTCGAGAAGGCATTGGAGATTCTCGCCGATATCATCCTCAATCCCTTATTTCCGGAGTCTGAGTTTGAGACGGTGAAAAGCAACACGCTCGATGCGATTCAGCGGCGTTCGGACAGATGGGACCAGGAAGTGGCGCACCTATTTCGTCACCAGTTTTTCACTGCGCATCCGTATCGCTTCGATTCCCTCGGTGAAGCCGATACGGTTTCCGCCATAGATGCGGCGGGCTGCCGTGAGTTTTATGACAATCATCTGGTGCCGCGCAATAGCGTGATTACCGTATTCGGCGATATCGATGCGGGTGTAGTGCACACGGCAGTACGCGAGGCATTTGCAAGCTTCTCACGGGATGCGCCGGCGGTGTCGAAACCGGCGCCGCAGCCGCCGCCGGTCGAGGACCGGGAAGTGCGCAAGACCGTGAAACGGCAGTTGGCCGCTGTCTATATTGGCTATCCAGGGCTGAGTGTATATGACAAATCCGATCGTCATGCGATGATTGTTCTGGATGCGGTCATTTCAGGCATCGGCTTTCCCGGCGGTTGGCTCTACCAGCACCTTCGGGGCGGCGACCGGGACCTGGTCTACGTCGTGCATGCGTTCAACTTTGTCGGGATCGAGCCCGGGTACTTCGGAATTATGGCGGCATCATCAGCTGACAAGATGGACGAGGTGATCGACATTATATTGAAGGACGTGGCGGCCATTCGAGAGAATCGCGTCGATGCAGATCAACTGGATAAAGCCAAGACGATTTGCGCGACAATGGACAAACTCGACAGGCAGACCAACAGCGACGTGTCATTGCAAGCCGCGGTGGATGAACTTTACGGCCTCGGCTACGACTATTCGGATTTTTACACTGACCGGATAATGGCGGTGACCGCCGAGGATGTTCGCAATGCGGCGCGCAAGTATCTCACGAATTACGTTCTCGTCCGCACGGGGCCGGAAGCGGCGGCGGAGTGAACAAGAGATGAGAATGGCGATTAGTGAGTGGAGGCTGGAAACTGGACACTGGGAACTTGGTGGAGCGGAAATCCGCCTCAGGCGGAAAACTCGATCGTCTAGAAATTTATTTTTTTATATTCAACAGCACTTCACTCGTAATCGATTACGAATGGGTCGATTACGAATCACGGATCAAAAGCCTCGGCAAAGCCGGCTAACTCGAAACTCTCCTGGAACAAATTCTTGATCCCTCCTCTTAATCCCTCCTCTTAAATCCATGCGGCATTGGGATTAAGAGGAGGGATTAAGAATTTGTTCCAGTTTGCCAAAACTGGCACGGCCATTCTCTGCTGAACACTGGATACTGGGGATTTTGGATTAGGGACCGACACTGTTCGCCTAAGCATTCCTTTGCAATCCCCGTACCGGGCTTAGGTCGCCCAAATCGTCCTCGTCTTTCTCCCTCGTCCCCATCCTCGAGACCTTTGCCCGGTCAGCACACCCCATGCTTCATCCATCGAGGACGAAGCACGAGGACGAGGGTCTGGGTTTGTACAGCAAAATCCGATTTTAGTAAACAGTATTGATGATTTGGGATTTGGGATTGCGGATTGGGGGAACGGGGAAGGTCTGTGGGGGCTTGATTGTCAAAAAAACAATTCTGGTCAAAATAATTGAAGATCCTCGGCATATCAGCGTACTACCACGATTCAGCGGCGGCATTGGTCGTTGACGGTGACATTGTTGCTGCAGCGCAGGAAGAACGATTCACGCGTAAGAAGCACGATTTCGGTTTTCCCGGCAAAGCCATCCAGTATTGCCTCGCGGAGGCCGGAATCGGCGAGGAGGATCTGGATTATGTTGTCTACTATGAGAAACCGCTGCAGAAGTTTGACCGGCTTCTGGAAACGTATCTGGCGTTTGCTCCGCGCGGCTTTAGATCCTTCTGCCAGGCGATACCGTTGTGGCTGAAAGAAAAGCTCCACCTTCCCCGTGACCTTCGTCGCGGATTGAATGAACGGTACGACGGGCCGATTGTTTTTACGGAGCATCATGAGTCTCACGCCGCCAGCGCATTTTTCCCGTCGTCGTTCGACGAGGCTGCAATTGTGACAATGGACGGTGTGGGCGAGTGGGCGACGGCAAGCGTCGGCCGTGGCCAGGGTAATCGTATCGAGATTTTCCAGGAGATGCATTTTCCGCATTCGGTGGGTCTTTTGTATTCAGCGTTCACGTACTACTGCGGGTTTCGTGTCAATTCGGGTGAATACAAACTGATGGGGCTGGCGCCTTATGGGGAACCGAAGTACAAGGCTTCGATCCTGGAAAATATCGTCGAAGTGAAGGACGACGGTTCAATCTGGATGGACATGTCGTACTTCAACTACTGCCAGGGCTCGACCATGACATCGGAGAAGTTTCATCGGCTGTTCGGCGGTGCCCCGCGGCGTCCTGAAGTGAAAATGACACAACAATACATGGACCTCGCGGCTTCGATCCAGGAGGTGACGGAGGATGTCATGCTGAAGATGTGCCGGCATGCCAAGGAACGGACGGGCTGCCGTAACTTATGTCTTGCCGGGGGTGTTGCGTTGAATTGCGTCGGCAACGGGAAGATCCTGCGCAGCGGCGATTTCGATAATGTCTGGATACAGCCGGCGGCCGGCGATGCCGGCGGCGCCCTCGGCGGCGCGCTGTTTCTGTGGTACCAGCTCCTCGAGAACGCGCGCGACGGCGCCGAAAGCGATCGCCAGACCGGCAGTCTATTGGGGCCGGGATACGGCGAGAACGACATCCGGGATTGCCTGGACGACCTAGGTGCCGAATATACGCTGCTCGATAGTGACGACGAGCTTCTCGATCGCGTCAGTACGTATATCGCGGGAGGGAAGGTGGTCGGCTGGTTTCAGGGCCGGATGGAGTTCGGTCCGCGAGCACTCGGTTCGCGGAGCATTCTCGGGGATGCACGCAGCCAGACCATGCAGTCGATCATGAACCGAAAAATAAAATTTCGGGAGTCATTCCGACCGTTCGCCCCGAGTGTGCTGCGCGAGCATACGAGCGATCATTTCGAAATCGAGGAGGAATCGCCGTACATGCTGCTGGTGGCCGACGTCCGGGAAGAACACCGTACAAAGCTGTCCGATGACGAGAAACGACGTATGGCCGAGGGCGACATTCGCGAACGTGTGCACATGGCACGTTCAACGATTCCGGCGATCACACATCTCGATTACTCAGCCCGCGTGCAGACGGTTGACGAGAAGCGGCATGGACGCTACTACCATTTGATCCGGCGATTTCATGACAAGACGGCCTGCCCGGTCATCATCAATACGAGCTTCAATATCCGGGGGGAACCGATTGTTTGTACACCGCGGGACGCCTACAACTGTTTTATGAACACGGAAATGGACGTCCTGGTCCTGGAGCGGTTCGTATTGATGAAGGATGATCAGCAGCGACGCGATGACGACGCAAAGGAGGGATACCGGAAGGAGTTTCCGCTGGATTAGGGAAAAGATCCCGTATACTGTATGTGCGGCCGTTAGTGCCGCGAGTCTTAATTGCGTCAAATTAGTTGAACTCATTTGCGACTCACGACACTGGAATATTATTGGAACGACAACATTGAGACTTCATTGCTATGCCTGAGGGAAAGAAAACCGACTTCGAAGAGATGGAATCCGAACAGGGACTGATCGGCGAGTTTTGGGGATTTCTGATGGAAAACAAGAAATTCTGGCTGATTCCGATCCTGCTCGTTCTCCTGTTTCTCGGATTCATCATTGTCTTCAGCCCGACAGCGGCGGGACCGTTCATCTATACGCTGTTCTAGGCATCCGCCCGCCGTGGCAGCCTGTGCGCCGTTCGATGGTCAGGACACGACGGAGGAGGCAATGGGTGGAAATCACCGCTCGCCCTCCAGAGGGCGCCGCCTGCAATCGACAGGTCTCTGAACATCACGTGGTGGACGCTCTTCAGAAGCTCGGGATTTCGTGGACGCGGCCCTTCCACATTGGGGCTGTCCGGTCCTACCGTACGGTAGAATTTCATATCGTAAATAATCCGTCAGCCGATGGATCTCAGCGCGCGGTGGCCGAACACTCTCCTGAAACTTAATCGTCCTCGATTGCGCCGCGGTTTTGAGGACGAGGACGATATGTTTCCTGGCACTGCCAAAACTGGTAGCACCGGAACCCCACGGAACACTGAATACTCGCTTATTTCTCTCCAATGATCAATCCATTCAAAGACATTAACTGGCGGCCGGACATTGGCGAGCTCCGTAAATTCGGCATCACGCTGATGATCGGGGCTGTGATCGTGCTGTTTATTTTGATCGGCGTTCATTTTATGTTCGAGAACGCGCGTGGTTTTACACGGTTTTGGAGCAAGGCGTTCCTGGTGGTCATGATCGCCGGTTTCCTTGTCTTGGCCCTGCCGCGGACCTTCAAGCCGATCTACCACATCTGGTTCTTCCTCGGCGCCTGCATGGGGATCGTCATTTCAAACACGATCATGCTGGTTTTCTATTACGTCTTTTTCACTGGCACCGCATTGATTTTGCGATTGACCGGCCGTGACGTGCTTCGCCTCAAGCGCCCGCAATCCGACAGCATGTGGCTCGAGCACAAGCAGCCCAAGGATGTGTCACGGTACTATCGCAAGTACTGAAACAGGCTCCGCACGCGTTCGGTACGGGCAGCCGGATCCAGGCGGGCATGTGATCGCTGACATTGTGCTGGCACTTGTGGATGATGCGGTCACGGTCGCTTTGTGCGCGGCAGATCCGCGAAGTCCTTGCCGTGCAGTGCCTGGGCATAAGAGGCCGGTGAACCTGAAGACGCCGTAATTATAAGTGGTGGCCCCCTTCAGGCCCGCGGTTCTGTTCGCCTCATATGTCGGTAGGCGCTGGTCGTGTGCATAAGATGGCGATCTGGTCGTAGGGCTGGCTCTGGCAAGCATTTGTGCGTAGTTCGCCATCGACCGGATGCTTGGTGAGACGCGGCGGACCGGAATCAGATGTCCATACCCAGTTCGAGTTTGACGTCTTCGCTCATGTTGTCGAAGGACCATGGCGGGTCCCAGACAACCTCGACATTTGTGGTGCCGACACCTTCGAGCGAGTGGAGCATATAATCGACCTCGGAAATCAATTGGGGGCCGTACGGACAACCTGGCGAGGTCAGTGTCATATCGACGCTGAGATTCCCGGAGTCATTGACAATCTTGTATATGAGGCCGAGGTCGACAATGCTAATGCCGAGGTCGGGATCCTCTACGACCCGAAGAACCTCGAGGATCTCGTCAGCGGTGAGTTTGCACGGTTCGGGTTGCGGCGCATCTGTCTTATTGTCATTTGCTGTGATCATGATTTTAACTCATATGGTTCGTTCCAGCAGTTCATAGTTCTGATAGGTGTTCTGTAGTATGATTTTTTTTTGCTGAAAGGTCGCCAGGCTGACGTCGAATATGAACTGCGTCACCTGGTGCTGAAAATGAAACACGGGATCCTTGATGTTGCAGCTTTTCTCCTGGTCGCAGACGTACGTCTCGCAGAGACACGGCGTGAGCCGAACGGGTCCTTCGATCGCTTGAATTACCTGCCCAAGCGTAATATTGTCCAAGGGCCGGTTGAGCTGGTAGCCGCCGCGAACACCCTGGATGGAACGGACAAGGTTCGACCTTCCCAGAGCCTGTAGAACCTTGCCGAGGACCTCCGGCGGCATGTGATAACGCTTGGCGATTTCCCGGCTGCTCGCCAGGTCACCGTCGGACAGCTCCGCCATGTGCAGCAGCGAGATCAGAGCGTATTCAACCTTTCGTCCGAGTTTCAACATTGTATCATTCCGTCTTTGCCTGGTCCTTGCCGCCCTCGATGGCGTTGCGCATGGTGTGCCAGGCGAGGGTCGCACATTTCACACGCACCGGAAACTCGCAGACTCCCGAGAGCGCGATCAGTTTTCCGAGACTGTCGGCATCGAGGTCGCCATCGCTCTTACCGGTCAGCATTTCATGGACGTCGCGAAACAGGGATTCGGCATCATTCTTGTGCATCCCCTTCAAGGCATCAGTCATCATGGAAGCCGACGCCTTTGAAATGGCACAGCCGTTTCCCAGAAAGCTGATGTCCTCGATGCGATCGTCCTTCAACCGGACAAAAACGCTCACCCGGTCTCCGCAGAGCGGGTTGTATCCATCCGCTGAATTTGTGCAGTCCGGCAACTCGCAGAAATTCCGCGGATGCTTGTTATGATCGAGGATGACCTCTTGATACAGTTCGCTAAGCTCCGACATCAGCTGAACACCTCGAGAATGGATGGTAACTCCGTCGCCAGGCGGTCGATTTCTTCCGTGGTATTATAAAAAGCGAAGGATGCGCGCGCCGTCGCCGCGACGCCCAGGCGCTGCATCAGCGGTTGAGTACAATGATGCCCGGCGCGGATGGCGATACCTGAGTGATCGAGAAAGGTGCCGATATCATGGGCATGAACACCTTCGAGAAGGAATGAAACAACAGCAGCTTTGTCGCCGACATTGCCGAACAACTCGACGCCGGGAATTGCCGTCAGGGCTTCCGTCGCGTATGTGACAAGTTCGTGTTCGTAGTCTGCGATCACGTTCAGCCCGACGGCACGGACGTAATCGATGGCGGCCCCGAGGCCGACGGTGCCGGCGATATTCGGTGTGCCCGCCTCGAACTTATACGGCAAGTCGTTATACGTGGTCCGTTCGAAGGTGACGGTGGAAATCATATCGCCACCGCTTTGATACGGCGGCATGGTTTCGAGATACTCCGACTTGCCGTACAAAACGCCGATGCCGGTCGGGCCATACAGCTTGTGGCCTGAAAAGACGTAGAAATCGCAATCCAGTTCCTGGACGTCGATCGCCATGTGTGGCACCGCCTGCGCCCCGTCCACAAGGATCGGGATATCGCGTGCGTGCGCCGCTTCGATCATCTTCCGCACGGGGACAATGGTGCCGAGCGCATTCGAGACGTGCAGGATCGACACGAGCCGGGTGCGGTCATTGAGAAGGGCTTCATAGTCATGAAACAGCAGTTCGCCGTCATCGGTCATGGGAATGACGCGCAGAGCAGCTCCTTTTTCCTCGCAAAGCAACTGCCATGGAACAATGTTAGAATGGTGTTCCAGAGTGGAAATGACGACCTCGTCGCCCTCTTTAATCTGCTTCCCACCGAAACTGCGGGCGACGAGATTAATGCCTTCGGTGGTGCCGCGCGTAAGGATAATCTCGCGGCTGTCGGCCGCGTTGATGAAGGCCCGAATCTTTTCGCGAGCACCCTCGTATGCTTCCGTCGCCCGCTGACTCAGGTCGTGAACGCCCCGGTGGACATTGGCATTCACGGACGTGTAGTAGTCGCTGATCGCGTGAATGACGGCTGCGGGTTTCTGTGCCGTGGCTGCATTGTCGAAATAGATCAGGGGCCGATCCTTGACGGTGTGTTCGAGGATCGGAAAATCCGCACGAATCCGGTTGACGTCAAACTTCGCCGGTTCGGTCATTCGCTTTGCTGAAGCGATGGTTGTTTCTGCCGAGCTCATGGACGGGCCGGATCGGGGATTGGAGTGTTGGAGTGTTGGGTGTTTGTGTGTCTGTGCTCACGCCTCACTCGTCACGAAATCTTGACATGAGTATCGCCTCGACTTCCTCATGAATGGCGTCGATTCTCACATCGGTCACGGCTTCACAGGCGAAGGCGTATGTCAGAATACCTTTAGCGGTCGCTTCGTCAATGCCTCGAGAACGAAGATAAAAAAGGGCATCGGAATCGAGCTGGCCGATCGTCGCGCCATGCGTGCACTTGACGTCATCGGCATAGATCTCGAGCTCCGGCTTGGTATTGATCGTCGCATCATCGGAGAGGAGCAAGGCGCGATTTGTTTGCAGAGCATCCGTCTTTTGGGCACCCGGGCGAACGTAAATCTTGCCGTTAAAGACGCCTGCTGCTTTCTTGTCGAGAATGCCCTTATAAATTTCGTAGCTGTTGCAATGGGGCTTGGCGTGATCGATAAAGGTGTGGTTGTCAATCACCTGATCGTCGGTTCCGAGGTAGAGGCCGTTCAACGTGCAATTGATGCCCTCGCCATCGAGGACGGCATTAATCGTATTGCGCGTGATGTGGCCGCCGATGCTCACCGAGTGCGTCGCAAAGCGGCAGTTATCGACGGCACGAATGTTGAGCTCGGCAATGTGAAAGGCCGCCATACTCTCCCGTTGCACCTTATAGTGATCGACGACGGCACCGTCATCCATGACGATCGCGGTGACCGTGTTGGTGAAATAGGTGGTGTCATTCGGCCCTGCATAGCTCTCGATAATCGTCGCCTCGCTCTGCCGGCCGACGACAATAAGATTGCGCGGATGTACCGCCGCGGTCGGCTCCGGCGCTGTTGTCAGAAAAATGAGATTTATGGGGGATTCCAAAACCGTACCGTCAGGAATCATGACAAAGCCGCCGTCACGAATGAATGCCGTGTTCAGCGCTGTAAACGGATTGCCGTTGAGGCCGGAATTCTGGGCCAGATACTCCCGCGCCAGCGCTCCGTCGGAGTTCATGACATCGGCGAGGCCGCCGACTACGACGTCCGCCGGTAGGCCCTCGGTTGCGGACAGGTCGCGTGCGAACCGGCCGTCGACGAACACCAGCCGATGGCCCGGCCACTTATGGAAGCCGACGCGTTGCAGTTCGCTTTCAATGTCATCGATGGTCCCCGGCGTCGCGGCGCGGAACACCGTGCTCTTCAGCGGGTTGATGTTCGTAAACCGCCATTCCTCATTGCGGTGATTCGGAAACCCGAGCTCCGTAAAACGGTCGATGCCGCGCTGCCGCAGGCTGTCGAGCCATTCCGTATCGGATTGTTCAGCCTGAAATTGCTGAAAGAGTTCGAGAAAGTTACCATGTTCCGGTTTCGTCATGCGTTCAATTCCTCGGCGATAGCGTCTTCAGGCTCGGTTCGCAGCCAGTCATAGCCGCGCTCTTCGAGCTCCAGTGCCAACTCCTTGGTCCCGGATTTTACGATTCGACCGTCAGAGAGGACGTGCACGAAATCCGGCGTGATGTAGTTGAGGAGCCGTTGATAGTGGGTCACCACGATGGTGGCGTTGGCCGGCGACTTGAACTGCGTCACGCCATCGGCAACAATTTTGAGCGCATCGATATCGAGGCCGGAATCGGTCTCGTCCATGATTGCCAGCTTCGGATCCAGAACCAGCATCTGGAAGATTTCATTACGCTTCTTTTCGCCGCCGGAAAAGCCCTCGTTCACCGGGCGGTTGATGAGCGATTCGTCAATGTTCAGGACTTTCATCTTCTCCCGGATGAGCTTGAGAAAGTCCATCGCGTCGAGTGCGTCCTGGCCGCGGTGGGAGCGGATGGCGTTCAGAGCCGTTTTAAGAAAGTAGGTGTTAGAGACGCCGGGAATCTCGACCGGGTATTGAAAGGCCATGAAGATGCCTTCGCGCGCCCGCTCTTCCACATCCAGATCCATCAGATCATTGCCATCGAAGATGATTTCTCCTGCGGTGACTTCATAATCCTCGTGCCCCGAAAGTACTTGAGCCAGGGTACTCTTGCCGGAGCCGTTGGGGCCCATGATGGCATGGACTTCTCCTTTGTTGACACTGAAATTGATGCCTGTGAGTATGTCGTGTTCTTTAACTCGGGCGCAGAGGTTTTTTATTTTCAGCATCGCTCACTCCAGTTTACCATTCCCTTCACTCATCCGACGCTGCCCTCGAGGCTGACGCCGAGAAGCTTGCGCGCTTCGACGGCGAATTCCATGGGCAGTTCACGGAAAACTTCCTTGCAGAAACCGTTGACAATCATCGAGACGGCGTCTTCCTCGGAGATGCCGCGCTGCTTGCAGTAGAACATCTGGTCGGCGCCGATCTTCGACGTCGTCGCCTCGTGTTCGACGTGCCCGGTGGTGTTGCGTACCTCGATGTACGGAAATGTATGGGCGCCGCACTTGTCGCCGATGAGCATCGAGTCGCACTGCGAATAGTTGCGGGCATTGGTGGCGCTCTTGGCGACACGGACCAGCCCGCGGTAGGCGTTTTGGCCTTGACCCGCGGAAATGCCCTTTGACACAATCGTGCTCTTTGTGTTCTTGCCGATATGGGTCATCTTGGTCCCGGTATCGGCTTGCTGATAGTTGTTGGTCAAGGCCACGGAGTAGAACTCGCCGACGGCGTTGTCGCCTTTGAGGATCACGCTCGGGTATTTCCAGGTTATGGCTGAGCCGGTCTCGACCTGTGTCCAGGAGATCTTTGAATTGTCGCCGTCACAGCGACCCCGTTTGGTGACAAAATTGTAGATGCCGCCCTTGCCGTTCTTGTCGCCGGGATACCAGTTCTGGACCGTCGAGTACTTGATCGTGGCATCCTTGTGCGCAAACAGTTCGACGACGGCGGCATGGAGCTGATTGGTATCGCGGATCGGCGCCGTGCAGCCCTCGAGATAGCTGACGTAACTGCCTTCTTCGGCGACAATCAATGTGCGCTCAAACTGGCCGGTATCCGCCGAATTGATGCGAAAGTACGTCGATAGTTCCATCGGGCAGCGGACGCCTTTGGGGATATAGCAGAAGGAGCCGTCACTGAAGACGCCCGAATTGAGAGTCGCGTAAAAATTGTCACGATACGGCACGACACAGCCGAGGTACTGCTCGATGAGCTCGGGATGGTTCTGAACCGCTTCGGAAAAGGAACAGAAAATGATTCCTTCGGCAGCCAGTGTCTCTTTGCAAGTCGTCGCCACACTGACGCTGTCAAATACGGCATCTACGGCGACGCCGGCCAGCAGCTTCTGCTCTCCCAGTGGAATGCCCAGCTTCTCATAGGTACGCAGCAACTCCGGATCCACTTCATCCAGGCTCTCCAGTTTTTCCTTCGGCTTCGGAGCCGAGTAGTAGATCATGTCCTGGAAGTCGATCTGCGGATAGCGGACATGGGCCCACTCCGGCTCCTCCATTGTCAGCCAATGCCGATAAGCCCGCAGGCGCCACTCGAGGAGAAAGTCCGGCTCGTTCTTCTTCGCCGAGATGAAGCGGACGATGTCCTCATTCAATCCCTTCGGCGCGGTGTCCGCTTCGATATCGGTAACGAAGCCCCATTTGTACTCACGCTCCGTGTACGCGGCGACGACCTCATCGATTTCCGCCGCCTCGGACTTCCCCGCGGACCGGGAGTCGGGTGCATCCGGGACCGCAACAGTCCCGTAGTTGTCAGAATTGTCTGTTGTCTTTGTCATGGATCGCTGATGTCACCTGGTTTTGCAAGAGCTCTGAATTAAACGGAAAAGCTGGCGCCGCAGCCGCAGGACTCCGAGGCGTTGGTATTGGTCAAGCGGAATCCCGCCTGGATGAGATCGTTGGAATAGTCGACATTGAGGCCCTCAATAAACAAGGAACTCCGCGGATCGGAGACAATGCGGATTTTGTCCTTTTCGTAGACAACGTCATCGTTGTCAGCCAGTTCGTTTTCAACGGTGGCGCTGTACGTATTTCCCGAACAGCCGCCGGCGACCACCGCGACGCGCAGGAACCGGCTCGGATCCTGCCGCATGTACTCAGCGAGCTTATTCCTGGCGGCTTCCGTGATCGTGATCGCCACGGTGTTGTCAAGTTTTACGGATTCCACTTTCATTCACTCCTCGGTAAAATCAGATTTCTCTGTAAAGCAGACAGGGCACAGCCAGTCATCTGGCAGGTCTTCAAAGGCGGTACCCACCGCGACGTCTGATGTCGGATCGCCCATTTCCGGGTCATAGATGTATCCGCAGGTGATGCAGATGTAGGTTTTCATCACAGTATCCAAGTTTGAGCCTCCTGGTAAACTTTGGTGTTTGCCATTTATGGTTGTGCAGCGGACTCCACAGGTTTCGTCGACGATCTCAGGTCGGCTTGGCGACGGTTAAATACGACAAAAGTTGTCTTATTTCCGACCAAAAAAAAACGATGCGGCCGCCGCCATCAGGGTATCGGGGAAAAGGAAACAGCCAGATTCCACGTAATCATAAAGAAAAATAGGATCAAATTGATCGGATTTCAAGCCCGAGTCTCGAAAACCAGCCCAATTCATCGTTCGCTGCCATAAGCGAACGCGATCGGCGCATCGACATGTTTGCCGATGCTCTTGTGGACGGGACAGTGTGCCGCCGCCCGTTCCAGCCGGGTCCGGTCGTTCGCCGCCAGGGCGCGCGGAATGCGGACGGTGACCGGCAAGCGTCGAATACGCCGGACCGGTTCGCTCTCCATCTCTTTGCAAACGGAAACGGTCATGCCGCTGAGGTCGATACCGTGTTCGTTGGCAACGATGCCCATGATTGTGGCTATGCAGGTCCCGAGACCGGTGGCGACCAGATCGGTCGGCGAGAAGCTCTCGCCCTTGCCGTGGTTATCCACGGGCGCATCCGTTATCAGCCGGGTTCCGGACGGCTCGTGAACGGCCTCGCAACGCAGGTCGCCTTTGTATTCAATTTTGATGCTGACCATACAATTTTGATGCTGACTATTTAGGTTGGGAATGGTTTAGAGACGGGAGACCAACGGACTGTCCCTCCCAAAAATTCCATCCGCCTCAAAAAACTTTACATCCCGCCGATCTTTCGTCAATAGTGACGCGGTAATTTTCATTTGAATTGTTGACGGGCAGGGGAGAGGGTCATGTCAATCCTGAAGGCGGCATCTTTTTCCCTCAAATGCATACGTCGAGCGCGTGATCGGCTCGATTCGCCGGGGACAGTGCTTGAAACATATGATCGTGCTCGGGGAGAGGCATCTGCGGCGGATTCCGGCGGCATACGTTGAATACCACAACAACTCTCGGACGCATCTGTCTGTGCAGGGCGGGAATCGGCGCGGTCTGACCGAATGCCACCCCAACTTAAGCGTCGAAAAGTAACATCCGTGCTGCCGCTACTCGTAATCGACCGATTCGTAATCGATCCATTCGTTTTCGGCGGCATAAACAGGCGTACTGATATTGGGAAGATGGTCGTCGAGACCGCCGCCCCTCCAGAGCCGCTGGCCTGGACGGCCGGTGATTAGAGGGCCGATGTCCACAGCGGCCGCTGCGAATGAGAAGGCACGAAGGGCAGCGATCGCAGGACGGACGCAACGCGACCACCGGGCGAAGCCGACACCGGATGTAGACCATAGGCCCGCAACCTCTTCACCGAACCATCGCCGCGAGCGAAATCGGGATACCGCGCCGCTCACGCGAGCGAGCGATTACGCGGGACCGAATTCCGAATGGATCGATTACGAGTGTATGTGGACTTTGGCTTAAGTTGGGGGGCATTGGGTCAGGCCCCGACCGATTTGACATTCAATTTACGGCGCATAAATTTACCATATATTTCCGTATTGAGCGCTCGTATCTATCCCACCAATCCGGATCCAGGCAACGGCGTCGAGCACCCGCCTGCCCGTGATTCACAGCAATCAATCCCGTCACCAGGCTCACCCCACGATCATGAGTTCACAACAGTATGCCCGGCATCTACGCGTTGCATGTCTCGCCCTTAGTTTCTGTCTGCTGACGGTTTCGATTTGCCGTTCCCAGGACGATGCCGGCCCGCCCCCGGAGACAGTGATAGAGAACGGCCAGGAAGCCACCGAAGCCGTCGATAATGCCGCCGATGCCGCGGCAGATACCGGGGCAGGAACGGATGAACAAGAGACGGATGAAGAGGGGCCATCATTGCTCGTAAAGATTAACGGAGTTCTGGGAAAGGCATTGTTTTTTGATCTGGCCTTCGGCAGGATTAAAATCGAAGAAACCGACCGGGAGGGGCGGCCGATACTTGACGAATCCGGCCAGCAAAAAGTGAAGGTTGTCAAGCTAAAGTTTCTGGTCATTATCCTTCTTCTCAGTGCGATATTCTTTACATTCTGGTACGGGTGGATCAACATTCGCGGATTCAAGCACTCGGTCGATGTCATTCGCGGTCGCTACGATCGTCCGGAGGATGCCGGCGAGATCACGCATTTCCGTGCTTTGACCAGCGCCTTGTCGGCCACCATTGGACTGGGCAATATTGCCGGCGTCGCCATCGCGATTCAGCTCGGGGGGCCGGGTGCGTTCTTCTGGATGCTGTTGACGGCGGTCTTCGGCATGACGGCCAAGTTCAGCAGTTGCACGCTGTCGCAGATGTACCGTCAGGTCAACTCGGACGGGTCGATTTCGGGGGGGCCGATGTACTATCTAGACCTGGGTTTGAAGTCGCTGAGTCCGGGGTTCGGCATGCTGGGCAAGGTTTTGGCGATTGTCTTTGCGCTCATGGTCATGGGCGGCGCCCTCGGCGGCGGCAACATGTTTCAGTCGAACCAGGCATTCGAGGCCTTTGCCAACACTTTCGGCCAAGACCGGGAGACCTGGATGGCGAAGGGAAGTGCCGCGCGTTGGGCGTTCGGGATCGTGTTAGCGATATTCGTGGGTCTCGTGGTCATCGGGGGCATCAAGCGAATCGGCGCGGCCACCGCGAGAATTATTCCGTTTATGTGCAGCATCTATGTGGTGACGTCGCTGTTCATCATTATCTGCAACTTTTCCAAAATACCGGGGACAGCGGCTTTGATCTTTCGCATGGCGTTCACGGACAATGCCTTTTTCGGCGGCATGGTAGGTGTCATGATTTGGGGTATCACGAGGGCCTCGTTCTCTAATGAGGCCGGGCTCGGCAGTGCTGCCATAGCGCATGCGGCGGCGAAGACAGATGAGCCGGTGCGTGAGGGCATTGTGGCGATGATCGGACCGTTCATCGATACCATCGTCGTGTGCTCCATGACCGCGTTGGTGGTCATTATCACCGGGACCTGGAACGATCCGGCGATCACGTCACAGGGGGGCAACATCGGCGTAACGTTGACGACGGAGGCGTTTCGCAGCGCCATTTCCTGGTTTCCGTACATTCTTGCCGTATGCATTGCGCTGTTCGCCTATTCGACGATGATCTCCTGGTGCTACTATGGCGAGCGCGGCTGGATCTATCTTTTAGATCATCTCGGCAGCGGCATCGGATTGAAATCAGTGATCGTGTTTAGGCTTGTGTTCGTCGTTTTCGTCGTCATCGGTGCGGTCGCAAAGTTGACGGATGTCCTGAATTTCTCAGATCTGATGATCCTGAGCATGGCCTTTCCGAACATCGTCGGCAGCGTCATCCTGGCGCCGGTCGTGCTTCGAAAAGTCAAGGACTACTGGAATCGGTACCAGGCCGGTGAAATGCGGCCGGTGAAATGACAGTGATGCGGCGATAAGTTACACGGGTTCTTTCGGCACATTGCGGTCGAGCTCTCGATCGGTCTGGTGATTGTCATTTCGGTGGCGCTGACCGTTCTGGAGATGGCGGCCGGGCCGATTCGGTTTCGGTCGCGATGCTGGAGCATGTTAACGACGGTATCACACTGCTGTTCATTCATTGAGCTGTCGCTCCGTTGTTGCGCGGCGCCATCGCGCAAGCGTTTTTTTCGCGAGTTCTGGATTGACATCATAGCCTGCCTGCCGCTGTTTCGCGCTTTCCGAATTTTGCGCGCGCGCTGCGCCTGCTGCGAATTCTGGGGCTGGTACACGCGCTACGTCTAGCTACTTCCCGTATGCGGCGCGGCGTTGTCGAGTACGTGATCGTGACCGGTCTGGTGCTGTTGACGGTCACATTCGGCAGTGTGGCGATGCTCGCTTTTGAAAGTCGGGTCAATCCCGATCTGAACTAGTCTCGGCGACGCCTTCTGGCACATCGTTTATCTGCTGTTCGCGGGCGAACCGCTCGGTGATCCACATTCCCTCGGCGCCAAGTTTGTGACCGTCTTCATCATGTTCACGACGCTCACCATCTTTGCCATGTTCACGGGGACGGTTTCCGCCTTTTTGGTCGAACGCTTACAGCAAGGAGGGGCGCAATCGTGGATTGGGAGTAGTTCGAGAAACCACGTCATTATCTGCTGCAGGAGGATTTCACGAAGGTGTCGTCGTTGGAGAAGGCCGGCGTTCACCGGGCCAGCATCTGCATCATTCTGGCGGACACGTCCCAAGTCCGCAACGACTAGGACGCCGACGCACGGACGATTCTGGCGGCGTTGACGGTGGAAAAACTGAAGCCGAACATATACACCTGCGCCGAGCTCTACAACTGTGAATTCAGTTCACATTTGCAGATGGGCAAGGTGAATGACTTTGTGGTGACCGGCGAACACAGCGCCTTCCTTCTTGTTCATGCGGCTCTGAACCGCAGTATGGTGGGCAAAGTATTTACCGATTTGCTGACCTTCAAGGGCGACGATCAATTCTTCCGTCTACCGACCACACCCGAGTGGATCGGCAAGCCTTTCCTGAATCTTTTCATTCATCTGAAGACGACGTGCGACGCTATTCTGGTGGCCGTCTATGATGCCGAGGGTCGGTATTACATCAACCCGAAGCATTATGTGTTCGAGGAAGGCGCCGAGGCGGTGGTGATCGCGAGCCGAGATATCAAGTTATGAACTTTTTCCATCGGGAAAATTCATAACGTCTGGGCGGATTATTTTCTGCACCGCAGCCGCGGATCGCCTCCCCCCCGGGGGGAGGGCTGGATCTGAGTTTTCAGTTGTCACTCTTCATTCGCTGCAACTCGTCCCGAACCTTGGCGGCCTCTTCGTAGCGTTCATCCGCCACCGCCTTCTCCAACCGCACCTTCAGCCGTTCGACGGGATCGATCGACTCGGGTTCCTCTGCCTCCTCGGCGTTCTGCTTCGCCTGATTGATGTTGACTGCGGCAGACTTGAAAACGTCATGATGTACAAAGATCGGAGCGTCGAAACGCAGCGCTAGGGCGATGGCGTCGGACGGCCGCGAATCGACGTCGATTTCTTCACCATTTTTGTTGAAAAAAATCCGGGCGTAAAAAGTGCCGTCGACCAACTTCGTCACATGAATTCTGTTTACAGTGCAATCCAGCGTGCCGAGCACGTTCTTGAAAAGATCATGTGAAAGTGGCCGGGGAAATTCATGCCTGTTGTACGCCGCCGCGATTGAATGGGCTTCCGCGGCGCCGATGCAGATGGGCAGTACATTTTCGTTGTTGTCCTGCTTCAAGAAGATAATAAATCCGAGATTACTCAGAGAAATATTCTCAATCTTGACACGAAAGAAATCTCCGTTTGGCTCCATTGCTCAATTCCTTCGCCGGTTCAAAATGTTTAGGGTAATGAACTGGTCGTGATATCAAGCATACTCCCTTGACATCCGGCTGATACATTATGTCGAATGCCTCGAATTGTCAATTGCCAAAGGTACGGACCCGGCCGATAACGCGAGTCGTTTCCGACAGTGGGAATAACGCGATTGCCACAAATTTATCAAGCCGCAATTATCATACCAGCATTGGAGTTTACCGGGTCACGTACTTCAGGATCCGGACGACTTGATCCGGCGTCGCGGCAACGGCGAAAGCGGCGCTGTCGACCTCTTTCAGGGGATGGGTGAGGTCGGCACTGTGCAGGGTGATAAGGCGCTTGCCGCACGCGGCCGCGTAACCGGCATCAAAGGCGGCGTTCCATTGCCGGTATTTTTCCCCAAAACAGACGACTACGATGTCCGACTTTTCGATCAAGGTGCGCGTGCGAATCGCATTGATCTTGCCGCCTTTGTGATCGACCCAGAACGGCTTTTCCTCAGCGCCGAGGATCTCGATACCGCAATTATCACTAACCCCATGATCCGTGACCGGACCGACAAGTTCAACGGGCAGTTTCTCCCGTCCCACGCCGTCGGCAATCTCCTGGCGCCAGTTGCTGTGGATTTCGCCGGCAAGATAGACCCGCCAATTCAAGACGTTCATGAATCAGTGTAGCTCCTGAGAAGCTTTGGATTTCAATTCGTAATCATCCGGCAGCCGCCGGCCGATGACGACGGACGCCGCGAGGACCGAAACTTTGATCGCAAGCTACCGCCATCATTGTGGATTGCAAACACAATCTTCGAAGGTAGAATACGGCCATGAAAATTTTGCTGACAGAAACCGAGGTCCGCTGCCTGGGCGCGCTCATCGAGAAATCAATCACGACGCCCGACTACTATCCGATGACCCTGAATGCCCTGACCAATGCCTGTAATCAAAAATCGAATCGGGACCCGGTTGTCCACTATACGGAAGAGACAGTGGCCCGGACACTCGACTCCCTGTGGAACAAGAAACTGGTAACACATGTCAGCGAGGCCGGCAGCCGTGTGCGGAAATATGGGCACGATTTTACGGACGTTTTCGAGCTCGACCCGGCGGCGGTGGCGGTGGCCTGCACGTTGATGTTGCGGGGACCGCAGACATTTGGGGAAATCAAGGGACGGTGTGCGCGCATGCACGAGTTCGCAACGTTGAAAGATGTTGCGCAAACGCTCGAGTCATTGGCGAACCATAATGAGGGGGCGCTGGTTCTGAAGCTGGAGCGGCAGGCGGGACGCAAGGAGTCGCGCTACGCACACCTCCTTGCCGGGACGCCGGAGTTCCCGGAGTCAGAATTCGAAATTCCGGCGGAACCTGCCACCCTTGCGGTGCTGGAGGAGAACGATCGGATCACAAAATTGGAAAACGAAACAGCCGGGCTTCGCCGTGAACTGGAAGCTTTGCGCGATCGCCTTAACGCCTTCGTCCGGCAGTTCGAGTAGTTGGCGCCTATGGCCGCAAAACTCAGTTGGATTTGCCAAAAATCGGTACTATTGTTCGCTACCACAGGTAGGATTCCTTCCATCTGTCAGCCGATGGATCACGGAACGCTACGGTATAGGCAAATCCAGCCGAGTTTTGCGGCCATAGGATGGCGCCCTCAACGATTCCCAGCCAATGAACGACGACGAAATTCGCCATCGCATCGAGACGCTGCGCCGTGACCTGGACTATCACAACCACCTGTATCACGGTGAGGCGCAGCCCGAAATCTCAGATTCCGAGTATGATCGCCTCTATGCCGAACTTGCCGACCTGGAGGCGGCCAACCCCCGCCTCGTCACGCCGGATTCACCCACGCAGCGCGTCGGCGGCGCCGTTCTGACGGAGTTCGTCAGCTATCCGCACAGCGTGCCTGTCCTCAGTCTCGACAACACGTATTCTCCTGACGAACTGCGTGCCTTCCACAGCCGCGTTATGCGGAATCTGGGCTTGGATCAGATCGATTACTTCGTCGAGCCGAAGATAGACGGGGCCAGTGTTTCGTTGCGCTACGAAAACGGTCGACTCACTCGGGCATTGACCCGGGGCAACGGCGTTGCCGGCGATGATGTGACCGCGAATATCCGGACGATCCGGAGCGTCCCGAGCCGGCTGCCGGGCGCCGATCCCCCTGCCGTATGGGAGGCGCGGGGCGAGGTTTTTATGGCTAAAGATGACTTTTCCCGACTCAACGAAGAGCGGGAGGCGGCCGGCGAGGCAGCGTTTGCCAATGCCCGCAACGCCACGGTGGGCTCCATGAAATTGCTGGATTCCGGGGAAGTCGCCAAGCGGCCGCTCGATGTGATTTTCTACGCTCGCGGCGAAATCGTCGGGACGCCGACAGCAACACAGATGGAATTTGTCGAGTCGCTGCGAGAATTTGGATTCAAGACCTGTGCGTTCAGCCGCGTTTGCTCCGGCATTGACGGCGCTCTCGCGGCCGTCGACGATCTCGAGAACGAACGGCCCCGTTTTCCGTACGAGATCGACGGGGCGGTGATCAAAGTCAATCGGTTCGACCTACAGGACCGGCTGGCGGCGACGGCCAAGGCGCCGCGTTGGGCGATCGCCTACAAGTACGCCGCCGAGAAAGCCGTAACGAGATTGAAGGAACTGACGGTTCAGGTCGGCCGCACCGGAGTGTTGACGCCGGTCGCCGAACTGGAGCCCGTCGTTCTGTCCGGCACCACGGTCAGCCGTGCGACGCTGCACAATTTCGAGGAAATCGCGCGCAAGGACATTCGCATCGGCGATGCCGTCGAGATTGAAAAAGCTGGGGAGATCATTCCCGCTGTTCTGAGGCCGTTGATCGAAAGGCGCACGGGCAGCGAAGGCGTCATTGCCGTACCGGCAGCCTGTCCGAGCTGCTGCGGCGCCGTCGTTTCCGGCGATCGCGAGGTCGCGATTCGCTGCGTCAACACCGAATGCCCGGAACAGGTAAAGAATCGACTCCGCCATTTTGCCAGCCGCGGCGCCATGGACATCGAGACGCTGGGCGAATCAATGATCGAGCTTCTCGTCGACAACGATTTCGTTCGCAGTCCCGCCGACCTGTACGAATTCACCGACGACCAGCAACGCCGCCTCACGGAATTCGGAGGTCTCGGGGAGAGGTCGGTTCAAAAACTCTTGGATGCCCTGGAGCAGAGCAAATCAAATCCGCCGTGGCGCCTGCTCTTCGGTTTGGGAATTCGTCACGTCGGCGAAAGGGCGGCGCGAACACTGATCGATTTTTATTCCGATATCGATGTGATCACGAAGGTGCCGTCGGACCAATTGACCGAGGTCCCGGACATCGGTCCGATCGTCGCGGACAGCATTGTCGAATTCGTTCAGAATGATGCCAACCAGCGGATGTTGGAGCGCTTGCGCGCCGCCGGTGTGAAGTTCAAGGTGGCGGTCGCCGCAGTAAGCTCGGACTCGATGTTTTACGGCAAGGCCTGTGTCATCACCGGTACGCTCAGCGATCTGACGCGGGATCAAGCCCGTGATATGCTGCTCGACCTCGGGGCCAAGGTCTCGGGCAGTGTCAGTGCCAAAACCGACTTTCTGATCGCCGGTAAGAGTGCCGGTTCAAAGTTGGACAAGGCGCAGAAGCTGGGCGTCCGCATACTCGATGAAACCGAGTTCAAGGAAATGTTGGGCGAATCACCGGCGTCGACGGCACTTTGAGGCCGATACGCAGGGGCCCGAAAATCGAGCGCATCCACTTTGTTTGACGTGAGCCGAATGAGACGGTCAGAACTTCTACTATTGCTCTACCTTTTCTGCTTCATCTCCGGTGCCACGGGTCTGATCTACGAGGTCATCTGGGAAAAATACATGACGCTCTTTTTCGGCGCCAGCGCGTACTCGCAGGCGGCGGTACTGACCACTTTCATGGCCGGGCTGGGGCTGGGGAGTTTCCTTGTCGGGCGTTATGCCGATGTGGCCCGCAGCCGGCTGCTCCTGTACAGTGGTCTCGAGTTGGTAATCGGTCTCTACGCCCTCGTCTTTCCGTTTTTCCTCGATCTCGCCGAGCACTGTTATACCGGGGTTCTCGACAATGACTCCGGCCGCGGTTTCGTTCTTCTCGTCAAGTTCGTCCTGTCCTTTCTGATCATGGTCGTACCGGCGATGATGATGGGCGGGACCCTTCCAGTCCTGGCACGAATCTTCATTCATCGCCTCAGTGATTGCGGCCGGCAGCTTGCCATTCTGTATTTCGTCAATACACTCGGTGCTGTTGTCGGCTGCTTGGTTGCTGGATTTGTCTTGATCGGCGCGTTCGGTTTCAAGGGATCGATGTATCTCGCCGCCGCGGCCAACATTGCCATCGGTCTCATTGTCCTGCTGATTCGCAACAGCACAGGCGAACCGGTGGACGACAGCAGCGTTCGAGCTGTTCGGGAAGTGACGCGGCCCGCGTTTCGCGGAGACCCGGTAAAATGGTTCCTGTTTGCCGCCTTTCTGACGGGACTGGCATCCATGATTTATGAAGTCGCATGGATTCGGGTCTTGTCGAACATGCTTGGCTCGTCGACGTATTCGTTCGCCATGATGCTTGCCGTGTTCATATCAGGGATCGCATTTGGCAGTCTGCTGATCTCGGCGTTCATCGATCGGTTCCGCGACATTGCCGCGGTCGTGATCGGGCTCGAGTTTCTCCTTATCCTGTCGATCGGGGCGACCCTGCCGCTCTATAACCGCGTTCCCTATGTATTTCACCTGTTTTCCAACGCGTTGCAACACACGGATGGCACCTTTTACGTGTTCGCCGGATTGAAGGCGATCCTGTGCGCCATCGTCATGTTTTTGCCGACGCTGTTCTCGGGCATGGTGCTTCCGGTTCTTGGCATTGCGACGCTGACCGATGCGACGCAGGTCGGCCGTCGAATTGGTTCTCTCTTTGCTTTCAACATTCTGGGAACGATCGTTGCGGCCGGTGTTACGGGTATCGTCCTGATCCCGCTCATCGGAACACGCCGCACCATAGATATCGGTATCCTTGCCAACCTGACGATCATACTGGTTTTCCTTGCTTTCCTCGTCTCCCGTCCCGTCAAGCTGCGGCGGCTCATGGCCGGCGCAGCGATCCTGATCACGGCGATCACGGTGTTCGGCGTCCCGGGTTTCAACCGGCACCTGTTTCTCGCTTCGGAATTCCGGCACACTTCACGTTTGCGATTCGATAATTTCGGGCATTACGCCCGGCTGCATTCGGAGCATGATCGAATCCTCTACTTCAACGAGGGCCTGACGGCGACGGTCGCTGTGACCGAGGAAGAGAACGGCAATCGGGTCATATACATCAACGGCAAGGCCGACGCAACGAGCAAGGGCGATCTCATGACCCAGGTCCTGCTCGGGCACCTGGGCAATCTTCTGA